>CADATP010000024.1 GCA_902790935.1 uncultured Lachnospiraceae bacterium
GCTTACGTTTTTTTCCTGCTTTTTAGCCGCGGAAGGTTGTACATATCCAAGTTCATCAGCCCTTGCGATTATCCTTTCGCGCATACTCTCGCTGACACCCTTTTGTCCCGATAGAGCTTTGGAAACCGTAACAACACTGACCCCCATCTCTTTAGCTATATCTGCAAGTTTAACACTCTTTGCCATTAAACCACCTCTGTTAAATGAATAAGCTTTGACCTGTAATCTCCCCAAAGGTTAGAAACAAGGATTCCCGCCTCCATAATAGTCTTTCCGAGAAGCTCAGTCTCCTCTCCCTCGATTCGGTACTTTGCATCCGGTTTAAGGCCTGCAAGTCGTATCAGTCTGCTGTGGTAATTGGGGCGGCCAACAACCTGCACAAAAGTAAAGAGGGCCTCCGACTTATCCTTGCTTACAACGCCGTAGCAATCGTAATATCTGTTCTCTCTGTAGGAAGCTATACGGTAATAATCGCCGCTGCGTACAAGGCTGTGGTACTTGTGGTACATGGCAGTCTGCTCGGGAATCATGTTCCTGTCCTCTTCCGGGATCTTTGTTATATCAAGTTCATAACCAAAGGTTCCCGCAAGGGCTACATGACCTCTTGTCTCAAAAGGTGTAACTCTTCCTACGGTATGGTTCGGGCAATCGGATACATGGGCGCCCATTGATGAAAGCGGATAAATAAGAGCCGTTCCTTCCTGTATCGAAAGTCTCTCTATAGCATCCGTATCATCGGAGCACCAGATCTGTGGTCCGTAGTAAAGCATTCCCGCGTCAAATCTGGCACCGCCTCCGGAGCAGTTTTCAAGAAGCAGATTCGGAAACTCGTTTACAAGCCTCTCCTGCAGTTCATATACCGCAAGGACAAATCTGTGGAATATCTCTCCCTGATTATCCTTATCAAGTCCTAAGCTTCCAAGGTCGGTAAGCTGTCTGTTCATATCCCACTTAAGATACTCGATATTTGCTGAGGAAAGGACAGTTTTTATACTGTTCCAGGTGTGTTCAAGTACTTCAGGCCTCGTAAGGTCTAAAACATACTGATTCCTTGACCTTGTTCCTACTCTTCCGGGAACAGCAAAGGCCCAGTCGGGATGAGCTCTGTAAAGGTCTGAATCCGGTGATATCATCTCCGGCTCCATCCAGATACCGAACTTAAGGCCGATTTTGTTTACTTCATCCACAAGGTGCTTAAGACCTCCGGGAAGTTTTTTCTCGTTGACATTCCAGTCACCTAAGGATGTATTGTCATCGTTTCTTACGCCAAACCAGCCGTCGTCCATTACCAGCATCTCTATACCGGACTTCTTGGCCTGTCTTGCGATATCAAGAAGCTTTTCCGTATTGAAATCAAAATAGGTAGCTTCCCAGTTGTTGATAAGTATCGGTCTTTCCTTGTCCTTATAAGGGCTGCGGATCAAATGATTTCTGTAAAGATCATGGTAAGTACGGCTCATTTTTCCGAGTCCGCCGTCTGAATAAACCATAGCTACCTCAGGCGTCTGGAAGCTCTCTCCCGCCTTAAGTTCCCACTTAAAACCTATCGGACTGATCCCCATCAGTGCCCTTACGGAATCAAACTGGCTCTTTTCAACCTGAGCAAGGAAATTTCCGGAGTAAATAAAGCTGAATCCATAAACCCTTCCGGATTCCTGTGTTGCGCCATTCTCAACAAGTGCCATAAAGGGATGCTCCTGATGGGAAGATTCTCCCTTGACCGAGCCTACGCTCGTCTTTCCATAGCCGATGGGCCTAAAGTCCATCTGGCGCTCTCTTGCCCAGGATCCGTGCAAAGTAAGGAGTTCAAAGTTCTCGCTGTCCATATCAAGAGAAGCACTCATCACTTTGGTAAGAAAAATATCCTTACCCGATTCGTTTAATATCTTTACGCTTCTTATAAGCGCATCGCTGTCTTCAAATATGGTATATTTTAAAACTGCCTTTAAGCTAAGTGTTTTGTCCGATGCATATATTTCAAGGCTCTTTGCCTTTGCACCGCTTTTACCGTCAAGAGATCCCTCATTTTCAAATGTCTGCGGAAGTCCGTCTATCTTGTCCTTGCCGTCATAGATCCTGAAATCGTCGTAGGTAAAATTAACCGCTCTGTGTCCCTCGGCGTCAATGATTTCGATAGCTCCATCTCTGTAATCGCCCAGCCCGTTTCCCGGAAATTCACAGGGAAATGTATCCATAAATGAGCCTCTGTCCCTGTTGTTCTTCGAAGGTACAAAAGGAGGCTCCGCTGTTCTCATCAGATAAAGAGGCTCTTCCTCCAGCTTTGTTCCATAATACGCATGCCCGATAAATCCCTCTTCATCGCAGATTGCTATACAGTAAGATGTATTCTCCGTGTCAAGCTTAAAGCTTCTGTTTTTCTCGTTAAAAGTAATATTCATTAAATAATCCTCCGGGTGATATACCTGTAATCCTATTTATTTATTGGAAAGTCCGTAATAATTCCATAAAACAAATATATCGCCATCCATAAGATGACGATATACTAAATTCCAACAATTTTTAACTTATTTTTTAGTTAAATTTACTTTATCATTTTTTCTATACAAAAAATTTATCTTATTTTAATATTATTTCCTTATAAAATCAGATATAATTAAATCGACTATTGAGTATTACGGAGGAAAGCCCATGCAAAACGTTACCAGGGAGAATCTTTTCGGAGAAAGAGCCCTTTTTAATTCAAATGACCTACACATAACCGAGTGCGTTTTTGACAATGGCGAAAGCCCCTTAAAAGAAAGTTCAAACATAAAAATCGACGAATGCCTTTTCCGTTGGAAGTACCCTCTTTGGTACTGTAACAATATAAAGGCAGACAGATGTACTTTTTTTGATATGGCCAGAGCCGGCATTTGGTACACCAAAAATATCGAGGTCAAAAACACCGTATATCAGGCGCCTAAAGGATTCAGGCGTTGCGATAACCTGACTTTGGAAAACATTGCCTTTACCCATGCACAGGAGACCCTTTGGTCTTGCAATGATGTAAAGATTAAAGATGTTACCGTCAAAGGCGATTATTTTGCTATGAACTGCTCCAATATGGAGATTGATAACCTTACTCTGGACGGAAACTATAGCTTCGACGGTGTAAAGAACATGACGATCCGCAATTCCCATCTTATCTCTAAGGATGCCTTTTGGAATACCGAGAACGTTACAGTCTACGACTCGTTCATTACAGGTGAGTACTTAGGATGGAACGCTAAAAATCTCACTTTGGTAAACTGCGTGATTGAGAGCTTGCAGGGTATGTGTTATGTTGATAACCTTGTGATGAAGGATTGTAAGCTCTTTAATACAAATCTTGCTTTTGAGTACTCTAATGTTAATGCCGAGATTACCGGCGATGTTATCAGCGTACTCAATCCAAAGAGCGGAACCATTAAAGCAGAGCACATAGGAGAGCTCATCATAGAAAAAGACAAGATCGATCCTTCCGCTACCAAGATTATCTGCGACGCGATTGATAAACATTCCGACCACCCGGTTTATGATTGATTACAACCCCTTAGATTTCTTAAACCTCTTCAGACGCTGAAGAGGTTTTTGATTAATTAGTTTTATAGAGAGAGAATAAAATGGAATACAAGTACAATTTTGACAAAATGACGCAGCGCCGAGGAACCTCTTCTTTAAAATGGGATGACTGTGACGGAGCAAAATACCCTCTTTGGGTAGCGGATATGGACTTCGAGACAGCTCCCGCCATCAAAAAAGCCATCGAAGAAAGGACTTCCCACGGAATCTTCGGATACAATATTATTCCCGATGAATGGTATGAATCTTATATCTCCTGGTGGGACAGACGCCATAACTTTAAAATGGAAAAAGACTGGCTTGTTTTTTGTACCGGTGTTGTCCCCGCTATTTCAAGCACAGTCCGCAAGCTTACATCCCCCGGCGATAATGTGGTAATCCTTACTCCGGTCTACAATATCTTCTTTAACAGTATTATAAATAACGGTTGCAATGTTTGTGAAGTACCGCTGATTTACAATAAAAGCCTTCTCGAAGGGGATAACCTTAGCATCAAGGATTCGGATTTAGTATCGCGTGATATTTATAAGATAGACTATGAAAATCTTGAGGAAGCTCTCTCAGATGAAAAAACAAAGCTTCTTATCTTCTGCAATCCGCATAACCCTGTCGGTAGGATCTGGTCCAAAGAAGAGCTCGCTAAAGTAGGGGACCTCTGTGCAAAGCACGGAGTCACCGTTCTGTCCGACGAGATTCACTGCGATCTTACTGCTCCCGATAAGGAATATATACCTTTTGCCACAGCTTCCGAAACCTGTAAGAATATAAGCATTACCGCAATCGCCCCTACCAAGACCTTCAATATTGCAGGTATGCAGACAGCAGCCGTATCTATTCCGAACCCGGAGCTTAGGAAAAAGATATGGCGTGCCCTTAATACAGATGAAGTCGCCGAACCCAACAGTTTTGCCGTTCCCGTAACTATTGCGGCTTTTAATGAAGGTGAAGATTGGCTTAACGAACTTAGAAATTACATTTTCGAGAATAAGCAGCTTGTGGAAGTTTTTACCAAAAAGCATCCTTCTCTTAAGCTCATCCCTTCCGAGGCCACCTATCTTCTTTGGATCGATGTATCAGGTACCGGCATTAGCGGAGCGGAGCTCGAAAAAAAGCTTAAGTCCGAGACCGGAGTTTATCTGACTGCCGGCGGCGAATATGGACGAAGCGGAGAAAATTTCCTGCGCATGAACATCGCCTGCCCCAAAAAGCGCCTTGAAGAAGCCTTAGCACTCATGGACACGGTTTTGTAACCTGGCGATTTATTGCACCAAAAACAGCCTTACACGATCATATCAAGATACTCGATTCTTACAAGTTCGTGGGGTGCGACAATCTTTCTTCCCAGGCTGCCACCCATAAGTCTTGAGCACTCAGCTACAGCCTCAGCTGAAATATCGTAAAAGTTTTGCTTTACGGTATTCATCTGCTTTCCGGCATATCCCATAAGGGAGATTCCGTCAAATCCGCAGACGGGCCTGAAGATATCCATCTCTGTCAGCGCTCTCATTGCGCCGATAGCCATCATATCCGAAGCGCAGATAATAATATCATGCATACTTCCATACTTAAAGGTAATCTCCCTGGCCTTCTTTTCAGAGAACTCTCCGCAGTGCAGGCTTACCGCCAGCTCCAGCTCCTGGGCCAGCTCCAGCATACCCTGTAAGCGGTCGTCGGAGACATACCCGTTTTTCTTTCCGGAGATGTAAAGCACCTGACCATTAAAGGTGTTATTTTCCATAACAGTCTTTCTTGCAACATCTTTTTGAGCCTGACGATGATCAATTCCAATATAAGAACAGCTGTCATTTATAATTGGAACGTCTATCAAAACGCATTTAAACTGCTCTCTCGCAATTACTCTCTGGAGTACATAATCATCCTTTGACATTCCATAGATAACAAGGCCCTTGATATTTTGTGACTTAAGAAACTTCTCAGTCTCTGCCTCATCCATCCCCTCAAGCATTGAAAAGAATATGGGCACAACCTCAATATGCAGCTCCTGAGCCTTGTGCAAAGCGCCTTTAAGATACTGCATCGAAATCTCGTCTATCGCGGATGTCTGTATATCCGTATTGATAAGCAGCCCAACTCTTCCGGACTGTTTAGAGGAAAGAGAAGCCGCAACAACATTGGGAGTAAACCCCAGCTCTTCTATAGCTTTATTTACCCTGATAGCTGTTTCCTCGGAAACATTGGGATATTTATTTATTACCTTTGAAACGGTAGAAACCGCTACTCCGGCAAGCTTTGCCACATCTCTGATGGTTGCCATTTTAAAACCTCTTTGTATCTTTTATAGATTAAATAACATTAGCTATGATAACAGGATCCTATCGTTATCCAAAGCCTTTCCGGTTCCCGCCTTGAATTTCTCCAGCAGGTCTTCGATATTAAGCCCCGCTCTCTCCTCGCCCTTAACATCATATACGATATTTCCGTCCGACATAAGGAAGGTTCTGTTTCCGATTTCAAGGGCCTGCTTCATATTGTGAGTGATCATCATACAGGTTATATGATTCTCTCCCACAATCTTTCTTGTAAGCTCTATAACCTTGTCGGCTGTAGCGGGATCAAGAGCCGCTGTATGCTCGTCAAGAAGCAATATCTTAGGAGTAACCATTGTAGCCATAAGGAGCGTCAGTGCCTGCCTCTGTCCTCCGGAAAGAAGTCCTACGGGATGTCTCATCCTGTCCTCAAGTCCCATCCCCAGCATCGAGAGCTTTTCTCTGAAGAGCTTTTTATCTCTTCCGCTTATATGGCTGAAGGGTGAGGTTCCTTCCGAGGAGCGAAGGTATGCAAGGGCAAGATTTTCCTCGATGGTCATAGAGGGCGCCGTCCCCTTTAAAGGATCCTGGAACATTCTTCCGATAATACGGCTTCTTTTGTGTTCCTCTAAAAACGTAATATCCTGTCCGCCTAAAAAAATGCTTCCTTCATCAACAAAGAAGGTTCCCGCTACCGCGTTGAAAAGCGTTGATTTTCCGGCACCGTTTGAACCGATTATCGTAACAAAGTCTCCGTCATCAAGATGAAGAGACAGATCTGTAATAGCCTTCTTTTCATCCGGGGTTCCCGGATTAAAGGTTACACTGATATTTTTAATATCAAGCATTCTTGTCCCCTCCCTTCATATGTACTCTCTTTTTTTGCATAAAAGCAATGCCCTTTTTCATAGCCGGGAAAGCTATCGCTATAGCTACGATCACAGCCGTCAAAAGCTTTAAGAAGTCGACAGGGATAATCTTCGTATATAGGCAAACAGCATATATCACGCGATAAATTATAGAGCCGACAACCGCAGCGATAACACCCTTTTTGACACTCCTTCTTCCGAGTACGGTTTCTCCGATTATAAGACATGCAAGACCGATAACCACGATTCCCGTACCGCCGTTTATATCAACGGTCTTTTGGTTTTGAGCCACCATCGCTCCGGAGAGCGCTGTCATAGCGTTAGCAAGGCAAAGTCCAACCGTAATCGTAAATGTAGGATTTACGGAAGACGCCCTTACCATATCGATATTGTCTCCGGTAGCTCTTATCGAAAGACCGAGCCTTGTTCCGAGGAAAAAGATAAGGAATACGGAAACAACGGCAACTATTATAAGGGTAAGGATTACCGAGCCCCAATCCCCGATAAACGGTATAGCCTTAAATAAACTATAGATAGTCTGCTTTTTAAGAAGGGAAACGCTCGAACTCCATCCCATAGTCATAAGGTTTATGGTGTACAGTCCGGTATTTGTAATAATACCCGCAAGGATTGAAGGCACCTTAAGCCTCGTATGTAAAAATGCAGTCACAAAACCGGCACAGGCTCCGGCACCCATCGCAAGAGGTATACCGAGTATAGGATGTCCTATAGCGGCCATCTGAACCGATACGGCGGCGCCGAGAACAAAGCATCCGTCCGTTGTAAGGTCCGCAATATCAAGTACCCTGTAGCTTAGAAACAACGCCATCGGAACAAGGCTGTACAAAAGTCCCAGCTCCAATGCGGTCTTTAGAATATATAGCACTGCTCTACCCTTCCTTTATATATTGATCTATTAAAGATTTTAGCAGATAAAACGTTTTCCGAAAAGTACCAAAAAAAAGGGGCAATATTCCTACTGCCCCTTTGATGATTATTCTTCGCTGGTAACAACCTCTACAAGCTGTCCCATATCTGCAAATGCGCTGTAGTCTGCATTAGCAGCTGCAGCGGTTTCGGTGTTGACTGTGATGATACCGCCGTCCATAAGGTAATACTCCTGAAGACCGTCCATACCGTCAGTCATAGCATTGTATGCAAGCTCTGCAGTCTTTGTACCGAGGTCGGTGTAGTTTACACCGCAGGTAGCGAAGGCTCCGTTTCTTACAAAAGAGTCTGCACCGGCGTAATGAAGGATTCCGGCATTTGCAAAGTCTTCATAGATAGCGAGCTCTGCTGCCATTACCACGTTATCGGTGGGAGTAAATACAGCCTGTACATCTGAAGCGATGAGCGTTGATGCTGCGGCAACAACTTCGTCGTTGGTATTTCCGGTAGCTTCAACGTACTCGATTCCCTTTGAATCAAGGTAAGCCTTTGCCTCGGCTACGGGAGTAGCTGAGTTGATCTCTGAAAGAGAGTAAAGAATTCCGACTTTGTTTAAATCGGGATTCTGTGCAAACATCATGTCCATGATGAACTCAGTGTTGAGTCCGTCGCTGGTTCCGGTAACATAATCGATACCGGTAAGCTCAGCAGCCTTGGGATCTGAGATTGCTGCATATATAACGGGAGTCTTGGATTCCTCAGCGGATACGGTTGCAACCTGCGCTGCAAGAGTAGCGATGGGAATGATGGCATCTACCTTATCGGCTACAGCCTGATCCGCAATCTGCTTGAGGACTGTCTGATCGTTCTGTCCGGAGTAAACTGTGTAGTTAATAGTAATGCCTTTCTCGGAAGCGATAGCATCAAGCTTAGCTGTAATAGCATTTGCTATCTCATCGAGTGAAGCGTGGTCGAGCTGTTTGATAACCGCAACATTATATGCTGCGCTATTTTCAGCATCGTTTTTTCCGTTTGCGGATCCGGGTGCTGTGCAGGCACAAACACCAAGAGTTAAAGCTGTGCTGAGAGCCAAAGCCATCAGCTTCTTAACAAGACTTTTTTTCATTTTTTCTTTTCTCCTCTTTAAGTCTGCAAGTATGAAGTGACTGAAAATATTTTAAGGTTATCGGGAAATATTTGCAATAACCAATATTTATTTTTTATACATATTTAATTGACTTTATTTAACCAAAAAACTAAACTGTTCTTGTTGCCGGATCGTAACGGCCAAAGGAGATGCATGTATTATGCCTTTAATGGATGAATTCAAAAAAGAACGTGAAGATATCAAGAATCAGCCCCTGAAAAAGAGGCTCGACTACTTTTGGACTTACTATAAATGGTGGGTTATCGGCGGTATCGCTTTTATCATTATCGCCGTCAGTATTATTACAAATATCGTTAAGAGCAAGGATGAAACCGTTTATGTGGCGATGATAGATACGGGTATTAATCCCACGGGAAACTACGAGGAGAATATTACAGTACCTTTTCTTGAAGAGCACGGCTTATCCCCCAAGAAAAATACGATAAACTTTAACATGAACTTTATTTTCTCCGGACAAAAGGGCTCTGAGCTTCCGGGCTCCCCTTCCTACTCGGATACCTTAGGCTACAGCGGCCGCCAGAATCTGGCGATCTACGTATCCGCCGGTGACGTTGACGCAATAAGCGCCCCCGAGGACTGGTTTAATAATTATGCATACAGTGATTTCTTTTTAAGCCTTGATGATTACCTTTCCGCGGATGAGCTTAAAGCTTTGGAGGGCAGGATCTGTTACGCGGACAGAGCCGTTATGGAGCGGTATAAAAAGGCTCACGACGAAGATAACTACGAGTATTCCGAGGAATTCCCGGACAGCACGGACCCTTCTTCTATGGAAGATCCCGTTCCCGTCGGAATCTATATTGACGATTGCCCTTTGTTTAATGAAAACTTCGCCTGCGCCGATGACAATTCCTCAAGGGTTGTGATCGGAATCGTCAGAAACTCCCCTGCGGTGGAAATTACAAAAGATCTTATAATATACATAACCGGCAAAGCTTATTAGCCTTGCCGGTTATTTTTTTACGTTGTTAATATCTTATTTATGCTTAGTATTCTTTTCAAAGAGGATCGTAAGCCCCTTAATCAGCAAGCTGTCATCAAGAGTGATCTCATGTTTGCAGCAGGGAATCACTATTCCCGCAAATCCTCCGGTAGCAACTATCGCCGTCTTGTATCCGAGTTCATCCCAGATTCTGTCTATCATACCGTCAATACAGGAGGCATGTCCGTAGATGCTTCCGCTTTGCATCGCTCCGACGGTATTTCCTCCGATAAGCCTTCCCGGTACCTTTATGGCAACCTCGGGAAGATGGGCGGCCCTTCTTGCAAGCCCGGCAAGTGAAACCTCTATTCCCGGGATTATCATCCCGCCCATAAATCGCTTTTCGTTATTGATGATAGAAATTGTCGTAGCCGTTCCCATATCTATAAGGATCAGCGGCGAGCCGTAGTACGATATACCCGCAACCGCTCCCACAAGAAGATCCGCTCCAAGGGATGAGGGATCGTCAAGCTTTATATCAACTCCCGTTTTGATCCCCGGACCTACTTCTATTATCTTTTTCCCGAGAAGCTTTTCAAGTCCCCTTCTTATAGGCTCCGTAACCGGCGGAACCGATGAAGAGAGGATTCCGCCTTCTAAATCCGCAGGAGATATATTATAGAGGTCGAGGATTGATTTAGCGCTTGTTGCGTACTCCGTATCCGATTTATGTCTGTCGGTATAGAGGCGCTCCTCGAATATTATCTTTCTGCTGCCGGGCTCGGCGCATCCGATCACAATATTTGTATTTCCAACATCAACAGTCAGTATCATGCTTAGCTCCCGAATAATTATTTATATATTATTCTACCACAAAGCCCTACACCAGGCAAAGTCCCGCAAGACTCAAAGCGCTTACGTAAAACCAGATGCGGGCAGTCTTTTTTTCGGTAAGCATATTTACTCCGGCGGCTACGCAGGCAAGGAACAAAACAGTTGCCGCCCAGATAGACTCCAAACGTAGGGGAGTAAAACCGTACTGATATATGTACATAAAGATCTTTAAAAATGCGATAAGCGCGAATATCATACTCTCGGCATTAAGCACAGTGCAGGCTATCTTTACCGGTGTTTTATATGTCTCTGCCGTACGGGTAGAGAGCCAGAGAAGGATAAAGTTTATAACCATTACCCCGCACATCTCGCCGAATCCCTTGCGGGCGTACTCAGAGTATGTGAATCCTTCCGGAAGCTTCATTGCGAAAGCCCCCCATAAGTAGCTTCCCTGCATAAAAAAGAATATAGCATAGAACACCGAGAACAAACCGATGAAAATGACCCAGACAAGCCCCGGTACCTTTCTTAATTTTCCTACGAACCATTTAATATTATCTCCTCTGTGTCTTACCTGTTCCTCCGTCTCCCTAAAGCATCCGCCGATAAGTCCGTAAAGCCACGTTCCGGCGAGGGCTGTAATTATAAGTTTGGGGATCAAAAGAAAATCCCAGTCAATCTTTATAACCTCTCCGATCCTTTCCATAAGAGAATTGTAATTATCATCGGCATTTCTCAGATAACTAAGAGCTATAAAGAAAAGGATGATGGCTACAAGGCTCGCAAGGAGTACGATAGGTACTGTCTTTTTGGCTTTCGAATCCTTTTTGGTTCTGAAAATACTTCCGATAGTCCGTACGTTTAAGGGCCAGTTCTTAAAGGGCATAACGCAAAATCCCGTTATTCCATCCCAGACCATCATATGGGAAGTCTCGCCTTCCGCGAGCCTGCCCGAGCGGACAAGGATATAATACACCGCGAATAAATGTGTGAAGAATATCTTCATATAATTCTCCCAGGCCTCTCCGATATCAAAGCAGACAGACACCCCTCCAAGCACAGTCATAAGAAGCATAGCGTAAGTTTCAAAGTTCCTTTTTCGCTTCCAATATATAACCTCAACTATTATGATCATCAAAAGCGTAAAGATTCCAAACATTATACGATTGTGATTGGGATTGCTTTCAAAAAGCCACGAGGCATACAAAAATGATAAAGGGAATATCAAAATTGCAATAATCTTTTCAAATACATTTGTTTCCATAATCTCTCCTTTTACTCCGGATCGTCTATAAACTCCAAAATATCTCCGGGTTGACACTTTAATTCATGGCAGATTGCCATAAGTGTTGAAAATCTGATTGCTTTTGCCTTTCCCGTCTTAAGTACGGAAAGGTTGGCCGGCGTGATCCCTACCTTTTCGGCCAGCTCATTCGATGATATCTTTCGCTTCGCCATCATGACGTCAACGTTAACAACTATCTTCATGTCCGCTATCTCCTCTTCTTAATATTCAGATCGATAAGTTAAATGGTCAGGTCACTGTCTTCCTGAAGCGCAGCAGCCTTTCCGACAAGATAAGAAAGAGCGGCCATGCAGACAAATATGGCAAGTCCCACAAAAACTATAAGCATCTGGATAAGCAAAAGCCCGGGATGATTGAACCCAAGAAGCGTATACACCAGGCTTCCTACTCCAAACACTATCGAATCCCCAAGAGCCAAAAGCGAGAAAAGCTTAAAAAGTCCCGCGTTTTTCATCGTAAAGCTTTTGTCCTTGCCGATATTGTCGGCAATCAGCCAGCCTGTAACAAGAGCTGCAAAGCAAGGAGCCGCGCAAACGTATATAAGCGACATCCATGGAGCTACCCAGCTTGTAAGCTCCGGGTACCATCTCTTAAAAGCCCTGAAAAGCTCCGGTACAAGATAAGCGCAGGCGCCTATTCCGATTAAAGCCGTTCCGATAATTACTACCTTGATCCATTTAGAAAAAATATCGTGTTTCATTTCCTCTCCTTTACCGTCCCGCGGACGATTTTCTTTTTAACAAAAAAGGTAATGTATCCGGCAAATGTATAAACAAATGTCTATACCCTCTTGCCAAGGATACATTACCACTATAAAAATGCTATGTCAATATATTTTTACTGTTTTTCGATAATTCTTAACTAATATTCAGAAATTATATATCGAATTGTCCGTCAGAACCCGAATCACTTAGTTTACGTATTCAGTATACTTATTCAGTTTACTTATTTAAACTATGATTCCTCAAGGAGCTCCTTTGTATAAGGATTCTGGGGATTCTCAAAGATACTTTCCTTATCTCCTATCTCCAATATCTTTCCATCCTTCATAACCATGATCCTGTCGCTTACCCTGTAGATAACGTTGATATCATGGGAGATGAAAAGGTATGCTATCTTGTACTCCTCCTGAAGGCTCTTTAAAAGGTCAAGTACCTGATCCTGAATCGTAACATCAAGAGCGGAAACCGGCTCATCGGCAAAAATAAGCTTAGGCTTAGTAATAAGAGCCTGTGCTATACTAACGCGCTGCCTCTGGCCTCCCGAAAGCTGACTGGGCATCCTGTCGTAGTAGCTCTCGTCAAGCCCGACTCTTCTTAGCATCTCGATTGCCTGCTCTTTGCGCCAGGCTTTATTGGTCTTTATGTCCTTTTCGAGGATATCCATGGCAAAGAGAGGTTCCTCTAACTGCCATCCTATTGTCCTTGCGGGATTTAGCGAGCTGTAGGGATCCTGAAAGACCATCTGGGGACGTACCGTACGGTTTACCACCTGCCCCGTGATGTCCTTGTTTATTCCGAGGATAGCCTTGCAAAGAGAGCTCTTTCCGCATCCGCTCTCTCCTACAAGTCCTAAAGTCTCGCCCTCGTAAATATCAAACTCAGCTCCCGAAACAACCTTTCTGTGGATACTCTTTCCAAAGAGCTTCTTGCTTCTTTCTTTGTAAAAAACATCAAGATCTTTTACAGTCAGTATACTGGTACTATCCTTATAAGAAACCCAGGCGCCTTTTTCCTTTGTAGGGGCGCTTTTGGCCTTTTGGCTCTTCCTTCCGGGAACAGCTGCAATAAGCTTTTTCGCGTATTCCGTCTTAGGAGCGGTAAAAATACTTTCCGTCTCTCCCTGCTCGACTATACAGCCGTCCTTCATAACCAAAATCCGGTCACAGATCCTTCTTGCGAGATTAAGGTCATGGGTAATAAAGATCATACTGTTTTTCTCGCGACCGTTTATCTCTTTTAAGAGTCTTACGATCTGGTTTTGGATCGTAACGTCAAGAGCCGTCGTAGGCTCGTCGCAGATTATAAGCTCCGGGTGCAGGATCACAGCCATCGCGATCATAACGCGCTGCCTCATACCTCCCGAAAGCTGATGAGGATACTTGTCGTAAAGCGCCTCACAATCGTTAAGTCCTACGCTTTCAAAAGCCTCTACAACACATTTTTTCCTGTCGGCTACGGTAGGGTACTTTTCCTTGGCATGCAAAAGAAGCTGTTCCGAAACCTGATACCCAACCTTCATCGTCGGGTTAAGACTCGTCATGGGCTCCTGAAAGACCATGCTTATCCTGCTGCCGCGATAGCTTCTAAGGAGCCTCTCGTCGGGAATCTTTCCGGCTTCAAGTAGCACTTTATCACCAAAGGTTACTTTACCCTTTAAAACCTCCGCTTCGTCGGACATAAGTCCCATAAGACTAAGGGCGGTAACGCTTTTTCCGCTTCCGCTCTCTCCTACAAGACCCAGTATCTCCCCGGGCCGGATTTCCAAAGACACATCGTTTACAGCGGTCTTTCCTAAAAATGAAATTGTCAGATTATCGATTCTGATCAATGTAAAACCTCAATATCAAAAGATTAAATATTTTTCTTTTTCCTTGAAAGTCCTTCGCTTAACATAGCCGCCGAAAGAACCATCCAGACTATTGTTAGTCCCGGCGCAAGCGCGTACCACGGCGCGCTGCTAAGATATCCCTGGGCGTCGCTTAACATACTTCCCAAAGTAGCATCAGGCGCCTGTACGCCAATACCTAAATAACTAAGGCCCGACTCGGCAAGGATTGCATTGTTAAAACCTATCATCACACTTACCCAAAAGGTAGAGAAGATATTGGGGAGTATGTGCAAAAAAAGAATACGCCTTTTTCTTGCTCCCATAAGCCTTGCCCTGACGATATAGTCGGAATCCCGCAGCCTTATGAATTCTCCTCTTACGATACGAACAAAGCTTGGCGTAAAGGCGATTCCAAGCGCCAGTACAACATTTGCCCTGGCCTTTCCCAAAATACTTATTATAACAAGAGCAAGAAGTATACTTGGAAATCCGTTTATAGCGTCAACCACGCGCATTACTACCGCATCGATAACGCCGCCGAAATATCCCGTAACAGCGCCGATAAGTATGCCCGCCACAGCAGACATCAGCACGACAAAAAGGCTGATAAGGAAGCTTGTTCCGATAGCCTTCATAACTCTGGAGAAAATATCCCGCCCGAAATTGTCGGTACCGAAGATATGCGCAAAGCTCGGGGGCTTAAAGCGAAGAGCGGCGCTCATCTGCGTCGGGCTGTAAGGGGTCCAAAAAATAGACACCACAGACAGAAGGAGAATTATTCCTCCCATTATGGCGCCTACTAAAAGGTATGTATTAATTTTTTTCGTACTTCTTCCTGTCAATTTACAGCACCAAGCCTTACTACTCTACACGGATCCTTGGATCAAGCTCCCTGTAAATAATATCAACAATAAAGTAAACAACTATGACTACCATAGTTATATACATGATCAGTATCTCAACAACCGGAAAATCTCTTGTGGAGATTGAGCTTATAAGCAGCCTTCCGATACCAGGAAGGGAGAATACCTGTTCAACCACGATGGAACCGGCAACCGTCTCCGCGATTATCATACCTATAAAGGTTACAACCGGAAGCATTGCGTTTCGAAGTACATGCTTAAAGAGAATCGTCTTATCCTCGCAGCCCTTGCTTTTCGCCGTGCGCACATAATCCGATCTAAGCTCCGTAAGAGTGGAGTTTCTAAGAAACCTTGCGGTCATCCCGATCTTCGGGATAGCTATCGCTATAGCCGGAAAGATCATATAGCTCACAAAAGCTCCCACATCCTTTTTATAGCTGACGTAGGAACCGGGTGTAAACATTTTTAATACTATACCGAAAAGGTATGTTACCAGGATGCCCAGGAAAAAGGCCGGGATTGCCATAGATGTCTGCGTCAGGACATTTAGCGCTCCGTCAAGGAACTTATTTTTTGTTCCTGCCCAGAGGACTCCTATGGGAATCGCAAAAAGTATCGTAAGTATCATCGCAAAAAGCGCCAAAAGCAGTGTGACCGGCAGCTTGTCTCCGATAAGTTCCGATACCGGCATCATCTCGTTCATGTTCTTGGAATAACGATAGCTTACTCCAAGGTCTCCTCGTAACACACCGCCGGCCCATTTAATGTATCTTTGGACCGGTGGTTTATCGAGCCCCAATTCTTCTCTTAGGGCCTCTTCCCGTTCGGGGGTGGCTTCCGTTCCCAAGATGGAAGTCACCACATCTCCCGGGATGATCTGAAAGGCGAGGAAAGCAAGTACAGACACAAGGAACAATGTAATAATGAGAGTCGCTGTTTTCTTAATAATATATGCCATACCTGTTTTCCTCCTTTCTGGTGTTATTTTACGTAATAAACTGTAGACATATCCTGTACATATACAGGGTAGAACTTGTATCCGCCAAGTTCATTAGATACTGCCACCTTGTTTGCAGGTACCTGGATAAAGGCACTTCCGGCTTCGTCAGCAAGGATCTTCTGGAGTTCCTTGTAAAGGATTCCTCTCTCTCCAAGAGACTTTGCTTCAAGAACATTTCCGTAAACAGCGTCAAAATCTGCACTGTTAAAGTTGATAAAGTTCTTCTTTGAGTCTGAAACAAAACGGTTGAGAAGATATCCGGGGGTCATATCGCTTGTGATCGCGCAGATAGTTGACTGGTAGTTTCTGTTTGTGTAAACATCCTCAAGCCAGGTATTCCAGTCAACAGCGTCAATCTTTGCATTGATTCCCGCAGCCTTAAGCTGTTCTACAACTACTTCAGCGGTATCCATATGGAACTCATAGTTTGAAGGAACTGTGATCGTAAGGTCGATTCCATCGGGATATCCTGCCTCAGCAAGAAGCTCTTTAGCCTTGTCTACATTTCCGGTAGTTCCGTAGGTATCGTTTAAATCTACATAGTAGGACTCAAGAGTAGGAAGCATAGCAGAACTGATGATGGTTGCATCTCCGCCGGCAACAAACTCGCTGACTTCCTCGCGGTTAAGGGCATAGCAGATAGCCTGTCTAACCTTAACGTTGCTAAGAAGCTCGTCCGCATTGTTAAAGAACAGCGCCTGAACGTTAACCGATGGTGATACAAGCACCTGCATCTGGCTCTCAATCTCCGTAGCCATTGCATCAGTAAGATAAGGATATACCTGTACAGTTCCTGCCTTGAGCTCTACAAGAGCTGTCTCAGCGCTTGTGATGATCTTGAAATCAACCTGATCAAGATAAGGAAGACCCTTCTGCCAGTAGTCCTCGTTCTTTTCGATCACGATTCCCTCCTGGGGAGTGTAAGATACGAAACGAAAAGGTCCGGTACCGATAGGATCAGCGTTCTCATCCTCGCCGCTGCCATTAGGAATAATAGCGGTTGTAAAACTGTAGATCAGCTCAGGATTGACGCTTCCCGCGGTAACACGGACCGTTTTCTCATCAACTATATCAACTGCAGTAACGATACTTAAGGGAGAAACTAAAGGGGTACCGTCAAGTAATCCCGCTGCCCTCTCGATAGAGTATTTAACATCTTCTGCAGTTACTTCGTTTCCGTTGTGGAACTTAACGCCGGGTCTTAATGTAAATGTGTAGGTAAGTCCGTCGTCAGACAGCTCATACTTTTCAGCTACAGCGCCGATAAGATCGCCGTTTGAATCACATTTAACAAGACCTTCAAAAATATTAAAGAGGATTTCTTTAGTTCCTGCCGCCGTTACCTTGTGGGGGTCAAGACCATCAATATCCTGCTGAATGCCAACTACTACAGAACCTCCGTAGGTGGCTTCTTTAGAGGTTTTATCCTCCGAAGACGCTCCCGTACCGCCTGCGCATCCGCACAGTGCAGCCGCAATAGAAAGTGTCACAAAAAAAGTAAGCAACTTTTTCATAGTAAACTCCTCGACTCTTCGAAAAATTACGCCTCTCATTATTCAATTGCCTGTCAACATTTTAACACAGTTTGATTATTTAGCAATAACTATTTCTCGGATAAGTATAATGAAACTCTGTTTTGAATCAATTTGCAATACATTTCTTTACATACAAGCGCCTCAAACCTTATTTTAGTTTGATCTGGCTCATAACATATCCGACTTTATCCTTAATGCAAAGATCAGCATATGAATCTCTTGAAGTCGGAGCCATATTGATCACTACGAGCTTATCTCCGCTGAAGTAATCGATAAGTCCCGCCGCCGGATAAACAGCCAAAGAAGTTCCTGCTATGATCAGGACCTGAGCCTGAGAAATATAGCGGACCGCCTTATTTATTGTATCCTGATTCAAGCCTTCCTCGTACAGGACAACATCGGGTTTTATGGGCGCTCCGCATTCATCGCAAACCGGATAGTCCCCTGTGCTGTTTTTTATATAATCAAAATCGAAGAATTTACCGCAATGCTCGCAGTAATTGCGAAGCGTTGAGCCGTGAAGTTCAAGTACCTCTTTGCTTCCCGCTTTCTGGTGCAGTCCGTCGATATTCTGCGTGATAACAGCCTTAAGCTTACCCGCCTTTTCAAGCTCGGCAAGTTTAAGGTGACAGGCATTTGGCTCAGCTCCCTCTATAAGCATCTTATTCTTATAGAATCTGTAGAATTCCTTGCGGTTTCTCATATAGAATGTGTGGGAAAGTATTGTCTCCGGAGGGTAATCGTACTGCTGATTATAAAGACCGTCTACGCTCCTGAAATCAGGTATCCCGCTCTCCGTTGATACACCTGCGCCGCCAAAAAACACGATATTGTCATATCTGTTCACTATTTCGTTTAATTCTTTGATCTTTTCAATACTGCTATCCATCGGTTACCTCCTTTAAAAAATTCCTTCTTGACATATTTCAATTCAAATATTAATATAACTAATCGTGAAATGCAATTAGCGTTCACTCTAAAAATTCATAGCGTTGCCAGGGGTGCAAAGGAAATCAGATTTCCGTAACGCTGAGAAAAGGATGGTGTAAATCTATATGCACTTATCCAAAACCCTTATTACTTGATCCGGTTAATACCGGCGGAAGGAGGCATTTAATGTCATTTTTTATTACCCACATCCAGGATCCCGAATGGGGAGACTACTACGAACTTGCAAAGCCCGGCTACATTGCGCTGATCGCCCTTATCATCCTTGCGATCGCCGTAGCTGCCATTATCGTAGGCCGCAAGCAGAAAACCGAACGTTTTTCATCCAAAACCTTAGCATTCGCAGGTATCGCACTTGCTCTGGCATTTGCTACTTCATTTGTCAAGCTTGAGATGCCTATGGGCGGCTCCGTAACCTTATTCTCTATGTTCTTCATCACCTACATCGGATATGTTTACGGAATCAATGTCGGACTTGTAACTGCATTCGCTTACAGCTTACTTCAGTTTATTCAGTCCGGAGGATCCTATTTCCTTTCTCCTTTCCAGACCTGCTGCGACTATTTCTTCGCATTTACCGCGCTCGGACTTTCAGGCCTTTGGTACAAGAAAAAGAACGGCCTTATTATCGGATATATCGTAGCTTGCCTAGTACGCGGATTATTCCACACCATCGGCGGATATATGTACTGGATGGACTATATGCCCGACTGGTTCCCCAAGAAACTTACAAATATCTACTCTATCGCTTACAACTACAGCTACATCCTTACTGAGATGGCAGTAACCGTTGGTATATACTTTATTCCTCCTGTAAGAAAAGCGATTGCCAAGGTTACCGAGATGGCACAGAGCGATACCGCTATTTCCTTCAAAAAAGAAAAAGCAAAATGACACCCGGGGACAGGGTTGGGGGGTCATTTTTGAATGACACCCCGGGACGGGGTTGGGGGTTCATTTTTGAATCGGCCGGCTTACAAAAAGCTTCACTGCGCAGCACCGCGCAGTGAAGCTTTTTTTCTATAATTGCAAATAAAGATTTGCATCAATCGAAAAATCAATTATACTAACTACCGTAGTCGATGAAAAAAACAGTGGATAAAAAATGAGTAAGATATATTTTGCCCCCATGGAGGGGATTACAACTCCTACCTACAGAAAAGTTCATAAGAAATATTATGGAGGAATCGATAAATACTTTTCCCCCTTTATCGTAGTCACTAGCACCCATCAACTTAAAAAGAGGGAGACAAGGGAATTCGATCCCTTTGAAGAAAACCTTGTACCTCAGGTCCTTACACAACGCGGAGAGGATTTCGCCTGGGCCGCAAATATGCTCAAGGGCATGGGATACAAAGAAGTTAATTTAAACCTCGGATGTCCCGCAGCAACGGTTGTAACCAAAGGAAAAGGCTCCGGACTGTTAAGAGATAAGGACAAGCTACGAAGATTCTTTGAAGAAGTCTTTACCGAAAGCAATCTTCCCGATATTTCGATAAAAACAAGAAGCGGGTTTATCTATCATGAGGAGGCTGAAGAACTGGCTGAGATCTTCGCGGAATTCCCTTTCAAAGAGATCATAATTCACCCAAGAGTAAGAGAAGAATTCTATCAGGGTAGCCCCAACTTAGATTCATTTAACATCATCAAAAACAAAGCAAAATGCCCTGTTATCTATAACGGCGATATATTTGACATTAACAGGCTCACGGAATGCTATGACGCAGAAGGCAAAGAAGGCATAATGCTCGGAAGAGGACTACTAAGAAATCCTGCCCTTGCGGAAGAAAAAGAGTTTGATCCTGCGGATAAAAGGCTGCCGGCTTACCTTGATGAACTCTATGATTCCTACGCTGAAGTGCTAAGCGGCGACAGAGACATTCTCTTTAAGATGAAAGAACTCTGGACATACCTGATAACAGGATTTCATGATAAGAAAGAAGAATACAAAAAGCTCCTTAAGTCCACTACCGCCGCCGACTACAAAGCAGCGGTAAGAGGGATCATAGGATAAGCGTGTTGGACACATTTGCTTAATTTTCTTGATACATTTGCAGTGATCCTTAGGAGATCCTTATCATCTGCTCGTAGATAAGGATCTCCTTTTCAGATACATTCACATTGTCGTGATAGTGTCCAAAAAACCACTTTTTATAATTAACACTGTTTTTGACAGACTCAAGAAAATCCGTTTCCCTATCTGCCTTGTACTTAGAGCTTGAGATGAAAGTCTGTGTACTCGTAGAGCAACAATGAGTGATTATGAAGTCAACCGTGTTATCATGAGCACGCAGATTTTTTCTGCCTTCTTCCATCTCTTCTTCACTGGCAAGTTCCTGCTCCCACCAGCTGATATGATTTATCCGATATGGAACATAATCTTCTTCAAGTTGCTTCCTCTTTCTTCTATAATTCGGATCACTTGTCTCAAGTATCCCGCCACAAATATCATGACTCTTTGCCCCACCAAAAGTAAATATCTTCTTACCATCAATTTCGAATACCTGGCCGCGCATCAAATGAAACACATGGGGGCGAATTTCATGTACTTTTCCCCCCTGCCATTCTTTAACAGGGTAAGCATTCAACCTATCAAAGTTTTCATGATTTCCGTCAACAAACAAGAGGGTATAGGCCCGGTCTTCAAACCAATCGAGCCAATACTTTTCATTCCTGCTTTCACCTCCGGTATCCCATACCCCACCAAAATCACCGCAGATGATCACATAATCATCCTTAGTCATTTTCATCTGCTCCGGGAAATTGTCCATATTAAATCTATGTTTAAACTCAGCATGAGTATCACCGGTAAGGTATATCAACGTGTGTCTCCTAAAACAAATCCTGATTAATTTGAAGCGCTTTCAGCCTTCTTTTTTAACTGTTCCAAATAATATTTCTTTTGTTCTTCACAATAATTCTTAAGCCATTCTTTTATTATGAAATCCTGTGATTTCTTATTATCCTTGCTACTCATCGATTCGGACGTAATTTCAGAAAACTCATACGTATTTCTAAATGAACGCATTTCTTTTATCAAGTTTCCGTTCGTGTCCATATAATCTGATACTTCTATAAGGTATGTATACTCATCAACAATTCCTTTATAATCCGACTCCTCCGAGCATTTAAATAAAATGTTCAAATCTTCCTTTACAGTATTTTTGCATTCCTCAAGACGTTTTTCAGCATTCTCCATTCTCTTATTCGTTTCATCTTGATCCTCACCTACATCATCTTGTAAAAAGTCCTCATAATAATCAATTTCTCCCTCATACCTATTTAATTCTTCTCTGAGTTTACCTTGTAAAAATCTTTTGAAATAATCCGGTATTTTTCCTTTTTCTAACTCCGTCCAATATTTCTTTAGGATTGGAAACAATAATGAGAACAAATCATTTTTCTCGTTTTCTTTCAAGAACGAATAATCATAGTAATATCCGTATTCATCGTGAATACACAGTGTCAATTTAGAGTACGTTCTTATATCAAGGTATATTTTTCCATTTTCCTCTTCAGGATTCTTATATATAAACTCCGGCATTTTTGATTTTTGCAAGATATTTATCAATTTTTCAGCGTAATCAATCCTATGTGAGCGTATTAATAAATCTTTTAGCTTGAAAAAATAATCCGTAAAGTAAAACCCGGATTTTCCTTTTTCATTGTTATAAATGCTTTCTGCAATACCATTAAGATCTTCGTCCAACTCCCAAGGATTCTCTTCATAATCATTCTGATTATCGCTTAGAAGTTCTTTTTCCTGTTCCTCATACTTTTTATCGCACTCTTCAAGTTGTTGCTCTATATCATCCAGCAAAACATCAGCCACTTTATCTCCAAGCCAAATACGTTCCTTACTACCAATCATCTCTATGATTATTTTGTAGAATTCATCCTTTTTGTTGACCCATACTCTTTCTAAAACAGGCTCAAAAAGTAATAGTTCCGAATCATTAACATTTTTGAGCATCTTAAAAAATTCTTTTTTGCGTTTGTCCTTTTTCTCATCCTCTTTTAATGTGTTTTCAATCAAAAACTTTAAATCATCCGTTGCTCTTTCTGTATCGCCATTTTTAATGGCATCACCAAAATTAGCAATTGTACGTACATAATACTCATATTGCTTCTCTATGGATGACTGATCATATATGTCTTTTAAATCTTTCATAACTCTGTCTCTGTTTGAAAAAACTTCTGTAGACATATGAAACAATCTAATAACAGATATCAAGCCATCTATAAAGAACATGGAAAAAGCCACATAGAATGCAGGACTGTCATAAATGATTACTGCAATATACGAAATCAACTGTAAACCTAATGAAACATATCCTATGCGACACCATGAAATGAAATCAGGTCTGCTCTTCATCAGCCTTTCGGAATCATTCATCCAATATACTTTCTCACTATTGTCTGTCAGCATGTTGAGCATTGATATTCCAAGAAATACTACGCTCATGGACGCGCCCATTAAGGTATGACATACATTTAAAAATTCATTGCTGAAAATTTCATTGCTTCCCAGTGGCTCGCCCCTAATAATACCGATAATAGCAGATAACATTACCTGTACAAACACTATAACTCCGGAAATAATAATAACTTTTCTCTTTTTCTCTCCCTCCCATTTGTTCTTACGAATCTTTTTCCCATTCTCTTTTTTCATTTGTCCTATAAATCCTTTCTTTAAATAATTCTTCAAATCTGATCATTGTATTTATATTTCAAATTCGCTCATCGCCAGGACATTAAACCTAAATGCAAATACCATATGCACTGCGCCGCCTACAAGGCCTGCAAGCCAGATCCTGCAGTTTTGAAGCGTCGCAAAAAGAGTCTCACTTCCATGCTCTATGATCAATCTACTAAATGCCGAAGTGTCTTTATTAAGCGCAATTCCAATAATGATCATTAGTGCAAAAAGCACCACTCCCGACTTAAGCAGAATATTTCTACTGTGATAAATCCTGTTCACAGTTTCGTTTCTGAAAGAAAGGCACAGGTACTGCATTGCAAATGTAATACCTAACGCAAAAAGCATGATCGGTAACCATTCATATTTCCCTGCTCCCTGCGTTTCGCTGCTATAAACTCCTGTCAACAAGCTCATAGCCATCCCCAGATAGGCCGTTGTAAGGATCCCTCCAAAGGAGTTAAGGAAAACGACTAAAACAAGACTCACAAGCTTCCACCATGAAAATCCGCCAACAACAATACTTGCAACTGCCATGACAGCCAGCGGTATCATCATGATCCTCGAAGCTTTCTTTTTATCAAAGACATCAAGGACAACCTTGATAATACTAAGGATCAAAATGATAGCCCAGGGCCATTCACCACCGGTTATCTGAGGAACCCTAAATGCTGAAGGCAATATCATTCCCCCTACCATGGCAAGAAACATTCCCATAACAAATGAGCCTTTTCTTTCCTTACGCCTGCTCTTTATGTTTTGACCATACCTTACGCCCTCTATCTCCCCAACAACTTCACTCATGGTTTGATATCGGTCTTCCTGCTTAAAGCGGCACATTTTTTTGATCATGCGATAAAACCGGTTATCCGACCTTTCCGGTCTTGCAAGTTCAAACTCTTCGTTATACTGACCGGCGATGTTGACCCTGTATCTGTCCGATCCCGGAAAACATAGTTTATTTATGAGAAGATACAGTGTGATCCCAAAGGAATATACATCTGCAGTTGCATCATATTCTCCAATCCTGCTATCAACTGCCTCCGGAGCTCCATAACCGTTGGTGAAGACTGTTCGTTTATCCTCGACCCCCTCGATTTCCTCCGACGTATCAAAATCACCAAGCTTATACTTTCTTTCTCTTTTGGAATAAAAGATATTTTCAAGCTTTACATCCCTATGCATTATCCCTTTCAGATGTAAATTCTCCAAGGCTTTTCCAATTTCGAAGGCAAGCTTGTATATTTCTTTTTTTCTCTTTAGTTTTTTTACTTCAAGAACAGCCTCTCCACCGGAAATATGTTTGATGACCGGTGTCAGCCTCTCAATAAGCATAAAATAAAGGTATATTTCATTTTCATTCTGAACTTCGTCCGTTAAAACGTCTTCATCCAAAACTTTCTCAGCATGGATTATCTCAAGATCATCATTCAGTTTGATCCTAACACAGTTATGATCAAATACCTTTACCGTGTATTTCTCTATTCCTGCTGCAGATTCCTGATACTCTATGGTCCGTTTTATACTCTGATAGTTTTTAAACTCGGATTTAAGTCCTATGACTTTTATGGCATACCTGTTATTACGTTTTCCTTTTTTTGCAGCAAAAACATATCCGGATCCTCCGGATCCGAGACATACAGGCTTATCCTCTTCCATGCTAAAACTGTATTTCTCAAAGGGAAGACCCAAACGACCTAATTCGGCTATTATTTTAGTTATCTCTTTTTCTGTAAAACGGTTACGCATCTTTTTCCTTCGCAGAAATATAACCTATCGATACCACGAAAAATAGTAAAAAAGTTATCAGAAATGCTACAAAGCATCCCCAGCTAAACACGTGAAATAGCTTCTCATCAAATATCCACGATATCGGAAGCAATTTCAGTATACGCCACATGAGCATCGTCGTCGAAGCTCCCCATGATATTTCTCCCGTAAACATAAAAGCACAGAGGATGGTTAAAAATCCTTGCCATGTTGGGCCGGTATGTATCATAGATGTTATCGCCAAACCGATGGTTACAAGAGCAAACATGTAATGATACTGCTTCAAGTATTGCATTGCTCCAAGGAATATCAGTGTCACAGGCAAAAGGATATACCAAAATGATGTCGCTAGATCACTGTTCTTTTGCAGTCCTAAAAATATAAAAAGCATTTCAACCGAAAACGCCACAGCAATATACATATTAAAGGATTTCTTTTCTTTTACACCGAATTCTCCAAATATGGGCTTCTCAGCGCTATCCTCTTTTATCTTTTTACCCTTAGCGTTTCTTTCTATTGTCTGCTTCCTGTACTTAGTTGCTTCTACATATGCTTCAGTAGCAATATCATATTCGTCACCTTCCATACAGGTCTTTTTATTTCTGTTTTCCGTCAGTTCTGCTCTTATATCTAAAATGGCTTCCGATAAAAGAGCATATCTTTCTTCCGGGTCATATGCGCACATTTTTCGAAGCACTGCAGCGATATTATTCACAGCATGCGCAGGTGCCGGGAACATAAATCCCCTGTTATACTGAACCTCGATATCCGGAAAATAATCTGCAGAACCCGGAAAACGAAGGTCGTTCAGCAAAAGATATATCACCATTCCAAAAGAATAGATATCGGCATTATATGTATAATTCGGCTGCAGGTTCTTTCCTATCTCAGGAGCACCATAACCATTGGTGTAAACAATGGTATCCGTAGTATCTGCGATAAGTCTTTTTGTCACACCAAAATCGCTCAGTAAATATTTATCTTCCCTTTCATCATAAAAAATATTCTCAAGCTTTATATCCCGGTGCATAACACTTCCGAGATGAGCTTTAATGACCGCCTCTCCGATCTCTTCTATCAGTTTCTTTATTCCCTCAAGATTGTTTAATTTCGGCACATTGATGGTAGCTTTTCCAAACTTATCTTGAGCTACTACCGGGGTATATTTGTTCATAAGGATAAAGAATGTGCTACCCACTTCGCTCTTGATCTCTTTTGTATCCACTATATCAGCTATAAACTCGCACTCATTGGCAAGAATTCTTTGAATCATTACAGTCTCATGTACCTGTTTTAAGGCAGTATCATCGAGCCCGGGGATTACTTTTACCGCATACCTTTTTGAGGAATCATTTTCCGAATACATCTCATAAACAAAGGATGTTTTTCCTCTCCCCTGCAAACAAAGGAAGCCATTCTCCGTAACGGGCATAACCCCGGGGAAAAGCTTCCTTTCTTCGCATAAAGACATTATATAGTTTTCAAGCATTTCTCTTTCCAACTGTCAGTCTCTCCCAGTCTATCTGTCGCTCATATCTCTGTCCTCGGAAACGAGGATATCATCTATCCCCGTTCCGAAAAGCCTACTCAGTGCATATAGATTATCTACACTGGGAAGACTTTCTCCCCTCTGCCATTTATAGACAGCCTGAGGAGCTTCGAAGCCCATAAACTCCATTACCTCTTCGACTGAGAGCTTATTCTCAACTCTCAGTTTTTTAATCCTCTCGCCGGTTGCTTTAAGGTCAATAATAGGATAATTCATATGCCTGCCTCCTAAATCTCATCAATCAACTGATAAGTTGATTCTACAGATTCAAAAGGGGCCGTTTTTCAGCTAAAGTTTACACTGCTTTTTCTGTGTATTTGATCCATACCGTTTTATCATCATTCGAAGACTCGGATCTGGCTCCAAGCATCAGTACATCACCATCGTGTAGCATCACCGGTCTTGTCCGTCCGCCTATTCCGGGCTTGATCTTTCTCCCGTTATAGATGGTGGCATTGGTGCACTTCTTATCGTAATAATACCATGTTCCCATTATATTCATAAACACACCATGCTGTCTGCTAACCGTTGGCGATCTTAAGACAATGCCTTCTCCATCTATAGAGACTCTTCCAACCGGCCAGACACTTCTCGAATCAAGGCATACTGTATTCTCTTTACCATTTTCCTGTATGATTAGATAATTCCCTGTTGATCCCATCCCGTTACCCTCATCTTTCCGCTTCAGGATCCGGTATCCTGATCTCTGAAATAAAATCCGTGATTTCCGGTATGTCAAGGTCAGCCATTATCTTGTAAGCATAGTCACATAATCCGGTAGGGTCGTATCCGTCCTCGCCTTTTTCAAGGCCAAGATTCAGCTCCGCATCATTTAGAACATAAATCACCACACTCTCAAAAATGTTTTTTGCGCACAAGTGCTCCATATGGGCTATATCCAGCATTTCATTTATCTGATCGTAGTCCATGCTGAGATGAAAACCAATGGATATTATCTTATTTCTTGTGGGATACCATTTGTTCTGCCTGATTGCAGAGATACACTGCCTTAATGATGAGCTCCAACCCTGAGCCTCTGCCATGGCACTTGTGGATGTATTAAGATAATCATCCTTATTTGCCTCCAGATTGACCAGGATGTAGCTATAAAGTTTCTTAAAGCTCATGGCAAATACAGCGCTATATCTGTCCACAAAAACAGCAAGCTCATCTTTATCTCCGACCTCTGACAGTTTTCTTTCCAAAGTTGTTGTCGCAAGGTCTTCAGCCGGACCATCATCCTCTGAAAGGATCCTTGATCTGATCTCCCCAAGGATATCCTCATAAATATCATACAAAGAGCCGCCTTCGGCAGTAAGACTTTCCGCATGTTCGATCACGAAAAAACATACCGCATCTTCAAGGCTCTTGGCATATAATCCGGGGTATCCTCCATACCTTTGAAGCAAACGATTGATCTCATCTTTGCCATATCCTGCAACAAGACCTATCCGAATGAATCTTTCACGAGAATTGGGTATTGCACCTTCCAGCCATTTATCAAGCATGACGCGACTGATACCACACTTTTTTGCAAAATCTGTCTTGGTTAATCCGGAACCGTTAAATATGTCTCCAATTTTTTCGCGCCACTGTTCACTCTGCGTTTTGAGAAGCGGAATGATTTCTTCCTTCAGCTCTTCAATGCTTTCGCATCTGCTCTCCTTATCTTCAAGATCAAGAGTGGAGAATTCCATATCCATCTCGTCGGATGAAAGTTTTTCAAGAGCTTTCCCGTATTTATTATTTGTTTCTTTGATTGCTTCTTTGATATCCATGTATAACCCCTTTTTTTCATTATACATCGAATTCCTTTTTTCTAAAACAGATTCCGTATTTCATCACAGATTCCGAATTCAACAGCTTCTTCTGCGTTCATAAAGTTGTCGAATCCCGTCGCCTTATCGACTTCTTCCAAACTTTTTCCTGTATGTTTCGAAAGGATTGAATTGGTAATCTTCTTTGTCTCGAGGATTGAATCGGCGGTTTTCTTTATGGAGCTGGCGGATCCTCCCATTCCTCCTTCTATAAGAGGTTCATGGATCATCACCTTGGAATGGGGAAGAATGTATCTTCTTCCCTTCTGTCCTCCCGCCAGGATTATCGCACCCATGCTGGCTGCCATCCCTATACAATACATATCAATGGGGAAAGGCGCCGCCTGTATCACATCATAAATGAGAAGTCCGGCATTTACTGAGCCACCGGGGCTATTGATATAGATGGTAACAGGCTCGTCAGATTCTGCCAAATACTCTATCTCCGATACAAAATCAATTGCCATCTGGTCCGTTACTTCTCCTGTAAGGAAAAGCTTTCTTTTATCAAAATGTCTCGTCTGGAGCTCTATTTCGTGAATCCCGCTGCTTGTTTCCTCCGTAAACTGAGGAATCCACTTTCTCGTATTGTCAGCGCCTCCAGCTGCTCTAACCTGCTCGTTATTCCCAAAAACGTAATATTCCTTCATATCCTGTATACTCCTTTATATTTTCTTTTTGTTTGTTTCTTTTTTGCCTTTCCCTTTTCTGTCAAGGATCCTCGTCATCGAAGGCATCAACCATATTGCATAATTTCAAGATTTCATCCTGAGACAGCATCTCTGTAGGCGCAGGCTCATCTAAAAACTCCGCTTCATAATCATCGAGATTAGCCTCAAAGTCATCGGGCGTAATTAAAAGCACTTTGAATACGGCAGTTCTCACTTCTTCGTCGCAATCACATATTTCATCTTCAAAACATTTGATCAAGAAGCTTATATATTCCTCAGGGCAAGCAAATTCAGGCATGCCGGCAATATCCGAGGCAGTCTTGATCATGTTCCCTTCCTTATCATAAGCAAATCTCAATACTTCCATCTCTACATATGACAATGAATCAATAATGATCTGTGCTTCAGAAAGCATTTTTCCATAGTAAGCTGAACAAGGAACTCTAATAGCTTCTTTGAAGATTCTCATGGTCTCATCGATAAACCACTTATCAAATCTATTTATGATCCCATCGGGATCAAGTGCTCCCTCTTTGGAAAATTTGCTAAACCAGTTGTTGTCATAGCAAGCACTCCTGTACTGCCTCTCAGCCGTCCTTATCAGTTTCTCCATCTCTTTGGGATCCTCTGCATACTTCATAGCACTTCGTATCATGAAAGGTCCACAGTCATAAAAGCGGCACATGGTCTCACTGATGGCAGCCTTCGCTCCCTCCTCGATCATTCCACCATATGAGCAAAGCTTTTCAAGTTCGCGTATTTCAATTTCCATCTCTATCCTTTTCATGATCTATTCCTCTCTTAAAGTGCTGTATTCCTTGGGGGAGTTTTCCAAATATACCGGACTATGCCAATTGCATAGCCCTAATATATTCGGGATCTTCCAAAGTACGATACCTCTTTGCAAACCTGGGCTGCATTCCCCTTCTGAATACGATTACCTGCTCCTTAGGAAGCCCTATTACCTGTTCCAGGGGTTTATTTATCTTCCGCGAAATGTTAAAGCATGTATCGTAATCCATTCCACCCATATATACATATGTATCGCAGTTATTGATGATGGTCTTTCCTCCGCTCTCCCCATACATCGCAAAAAGCTGTGACTCGCTCTGGAGCAAAAGCGATACACTGATGCCGGCCGCCCTGAAGATACTTATATAATTCTCAAAATTTACAATTCTGCTTCCACAGGCAAAATCATCACAGATGATATGTACCGGGATTTCAAGTCTTCCATCTTCGCTTGATTCGGCAGTCTCAAATAAGCAACGGAACATATCTGAGTACATAATGTTTATAAAGTTGTACAAAGCTGTATTCATGGGGGATGTCTTTATAAACAATATGGTTTTCTTTTCGCCCAAGCTCGCGAAATCTATCTTTCTCTCTTTGGAAACAAACTTTTTTATGTTCTCCGACATAAACTTGTCCATCGCATTGTTTGCACAGCTATGGATCGTACTGGCTGTCTTTACCGGTGCGGTACTGTATGTGCGCCATAACATGCATGCCTGATTACCGGGTTTCTGTTTTTCCAGGTTTTCAAAAGCCGCATCCAATCTGGTCCTAGGGTAAGATCCTGTGTATTTGGCGTTGAGATTTCTGAAAAGCTCGACAGAATCGACAAGTGTAGCCTTCTTTCCTCCGCTTTTCTCATTTTCCCTATTTAACTGGAAAATGGATCCCACCATGCTTTCAGCGGATTCATCCCAAAAAGGATCATAATTGCCTCCCCGGAATTCCTTACCCCCCTCTAACATGTTTTTAACCAGATGGATAACGTCCTCATCACTTTTTATGTAATCAAAGGGGTCATAACCAACGGTGCTTTTCTCGGGATTGACAAAATCAATCAGTTCCACTTCATATCCGCGCTCTTCAAAAAGCTTGCTGAATTTATTCATTATAGAACTTTTGGCGATGGGAACAACAATGCTTGAATCGTATGTATGTAAAAGTCTCGGAATACAGAGCGACATGGTCTTTCCGCATCCGGTTGAACCAACTACTATTTCATTAAGATTAATTCCTGTTTCCGATGAATCCGCCGGATATACCATATTGTCCGCCAGACAGGTCAGGTTTCTGTTTATATTTGTGATCTCCATAATACTGTCCTCCGCTTTCCGTTATCGATCGTTTAATCATCGATTCGTGTACTTGTTTTGCTTTCTGTAATCAATATAACGGGTTGATCATACAAAGTCACTGAACCTGCAGTTCAAAATAATGGCATAAAAAAACACCCTTACTATAAAGTAAGGGTGCTTTGACTTCTTATACAATATTCTATTCTTCGGCATTATTGTGGGCATTGTTGTGGGCGTGAGCAAAAAGGATGATAAAGAAACCACCAAGGCGACTTCGACCACGGCTTCCACCACTGCCGAAAGTACGACAGAATCCACTACCGCGACAACTTCTACCACAAAAGAGCAGAGCACGCAGGCGCAAAGCACCACGGAAGGCACGACTGCCGAGACCACCGAGAGTGAGGATGATAAAGAATCCCGCTTTAACTATGCACTTGAGAAAGCGCGCTCACTCAGTGATTTAATGCACCTTTCCAAACAGGGCATTTACAATGAACTGGTTTCACCCGGCGGTGAAAAGTTAAAGGCGGATGCCGCACAGTATGCGATTGACCACTTAAAAACGAATTATAAAGCAAACGCCCTTACAAAAGCACAAGAGTATTCGATGGACGGGCTTGATGAGGATGAGATTTACAATAAACTTGTAAATGAAGATTTGTTTACCGAGTCCGAAGCGGATTACGCCGTAAGCCATATGTAAAAAATGCGCCCTTTGGGCGCATTTTTGCATTCAGTCTTTAGTGTTTAGTGTTCAGAAGCAATAAAGGGGACGGTTTCCACGACCATTAGCAAAAAAAGCATAACAAAACAAAGCCCAGTAAAAACAGAGCAAAAATAAATAATATACCCGAATCACAGCTTTTTAAAAAT
>CADATP010000025.1 GCA_902790935.1 uncultured Lachnospiraceae bacterium
TACAAAAGGAGTTTTATTTATGGATCAAAAAAAGATAGGTCTATTCCTTAAGACACTCAGAAATGAAAAAGGAATAACCCAGGAGCAATTAGCCGAACATTTTCACGTAAGCAGCAGAACCGTTTCCCGTTGGGAGACCGGTACAAATATGCCCGACATTTCTCTTATTACGGAAATAGCCGACTTCTATGACGTGGATGTTCGCGAGCTCATAGAAGGAGAACGCAAAAATATGAATGAAGAGATAAAAGATGTAGCAGTAAAAATGGCAGATTACGCAGATGCCGAAAAGAGCAGACTTTTTAAATGGGTCAGAGTTATCAGCTTGATCGGCGTAGGGCTTATGACCGCGGCAATCGGATTACAGTGTTTTAACTACGAGCCAAACCTAATCAGGGCTCTGGCAATATTTCTTTCATTTGTTGCCCTTGTTGCTATGGCTATTACTACTTTATATGCAAACGGTGTTTTGTCCAGGCTTGTTAAAAAAAGAGGATTTGTGATCGCTACAAGGATTATCGTAATAATACTTATCGTTATCAGTTTACGCTTTGTTTTGATCGGCGCTCTTTTATTCGGACTTGGAGCAATGGAAATGGCAACGCCTTTCAAAAATATATCCGGAGCAGAAAACTACGATAAAGAATATCTGCTCTCCGAGTACAACTCAGACCTTGATTCTGGCTTTTTCATCTTCCCCGATAGCACGGACAAGGCTTTGGAAGCAGATTACGATTCCTCGCTTAAGACCGGGCTTTTTGACACCGATGGTTATGTTTTTCTGACAGCAACTTATGACGAAAGCGAGTTTCAAAAAGAGGTTAAACGTCTTTCCGAAATAACATGTACGGTTTTTGATACTTACTACGAAGACAGCGATTATCATACCGAAAAGATAATGTACGATACCGAAATGTACAACTACCCCGCGTACATTGCAACTGACGGATATGACAATGTATATGAATACGCACTTCTTGATGATGACAATAACAAGATTGTGTATGCGCTCATAAGCTATCCCGAGTTTACCAATCTCTTAAAATACCAGAAATATTTAAAGAAGGACAAACTGGCATATGTAATTCCCGACGGCTCTGCCCTTGAGCGGTTCTCAATTTACAGTTTTTCCTTTAAAGACGGTATCTGGAGCGAGTACACCCCGGATGACGACGGACGCACACCCATCGGAACCGAGAGATAAAAATGACACAGGGGGACGGGGTTGGGGGTTCATGAAAATGAACCCCCAACCCCGTCCCCCTGTGTCATTCAAGGCGTCCTTTGATCTCTTCCGCTTCAGCCTTGATCAAATGTCCCTTGCCGTCAAAGATCTTAAGAGGCTTTTCGGAGATGCCTTCTATCGTAACCCCATCCATTATACATCTTAAATAGACTTGTGCGATATGATTTACGCAAATTCTGCAATCGTAAAGGTCTTTTAGTTCTTCGGCAGAAGAGATATCGGGTAGATCCTGTATCCCAAGTTCCTTTTTCATGTATTCGTGAAGGATCCTTGCTGCGCTTCTTCTCTCTATCGGCTCTCCCCAATTAAGTTCATCCGCTGCTTCAATAAATCCCTTATCTCTTGCGTTTTTCATATCCAGTCCCGTCAGCAAATTCACAAACTCACCAACGGTTATAAACTTATTTGCTTCCATCATAGCTTTTGCTTTTCGCACTATTCCTCTATGGGAGTAACAATAAGTGTAACATTGTCATGAGGAGGAATATTTGAAACAGAAAATTCCTCGCCTCTAAGGTGGGTACGCTTCTTGGTCCAAACATTGTAAACCTCCACAGCGTTTGCCTTCCTGATCTCTTCTCTGTTGATGACCTTATCGCCTAAGTATGAAAGGATCCTGTACTTATCAACGGTGACAGGCTTTACTCTTTCGGTATCGCTGAGGTTAATGAAGGATATAGCGAAATTACCATTCTTAAGAGGTTTTGCAAGAACATCCACTCTGTCGTTATCCCTAATGTAGCATTTATCCGGGCGACATACATCCTCACAGTTATCGTTCCAACAGTCGCGCTCTTCAAAGGTGGTATAAACTCTCTTTGCCTGAATTCCGAGAGCATCCTGATTCAAAGCAATGACGTCTTCATTTGAAATGATCTCGTAGATTTCATCACCTTTGGTTACTTTTCTAAGATCGAGTCCAAGCATGAGAGGAGAATTCATAAGACACCACATGGTCATATGAGTACGACACATGGTCATATCAAGGCCGTTCATTCCGATCATCAGCATATCAGGATCGTTCCATCCCTTATAAAGGCCTGCGAACTCATCCATGATAACGGCTTTGTTGTACTGAGCGCATACGCTTGTGGTATAGTCGCTGGCCCATGCTCCCTTTCCGGGATCTCCGTCGGAGCCTACCTGGAAGGTGATGTCGTTTAAGATTCTCCATGAATCTCCTACCTTGTATCCCCAGTTCTGAGGCTGGGTCTTGCCCCATTCGCAGATGGAGAGAACGATGTCTCTCTCGGGGTCAGCCTTCATAAATCCTTCGTGAAGGGCAGCGTATGAAGCAAGAGTGTTCTCCTGTCTTCTGTGGTTCATAAGTCTGATTACATTTTCACCCTCAGCGAGTTTAATCTGAATGGGCTTTGAAACTGTAAAGCTCATAGTATCTGCGGTTTCCTCAAGGAAATCATCGTAAACTACCGTTGCTTTCTCACCGTATCCATTGGCTACCTGGAGCCAGCTTCCGATCCCCGGTTCTTTTCCTGTTGCATACTCAACAGTTAATTCATATTCGCCGGATACAGGGACATAAACGTTAAGCACTGCCTCTGAGCTCATGGCTCCTACGGGCGAATGGTCCGGGCCCGTTCCGTCGAAAGTTCCTATATTTGTGATGTATTCAAAGTTTTCGCCGGTTATCTCTTCCGCATTCTTTCTCATGCCGCCTTTTCCGGTAAGCTCCATATCTGCGGCGGTAAATTCTACTTCAAGTCCTTCCCCGGAAACTACCGCGCCCTTAATATTGGGGGCATAGGTATATTTCGCATTCTCTGCATTTGAGAAGGTTGCGTTATCCCAAAGGTAGTAGCAATTATCAACTTTGATAAAATCAACGTCCCAATCAAAATATGTTTTTGCATCAACGGTCTCATGTCCGCAGGTTCCCACAGCGGCGCCGGCGCAAAGATTGGTACCGATGTCATTGTACATACCAAACTTAAGCCCCTTTGAATGGATATAATCAGCAAGAGCCTTAAATCCTGAAGGGAATTTTACTTCCTCGTTTGAAAGAAGTCCCTCTACTCTCTCGGGCTTATAGCATCCGTCATCAAGAACGACATACTTATAACCTAATTTATCAAGTCCGAGCTCTACGATTTTATCTGCCATAGCTTTGGTAAGAGCCTCCGTATTTCCGCTTCCGAAAGCGTTCCAGCTGTTCCAGCCCATGGCAGGGAGGCGTCCCTTTTTCTTGCCCGCAAGAACTTCGCCGTTTTTGAAACTGTCAAATCTTGCCGCTTTATCGGTTATCACTACAGGTCTGTCCATAACGAATTCCTTCCAAATCTTTGTAATTTGCTCCCTTGGGAGTTTTTCTTTAAAACAAAATACAGTGGCCAAAGGTCATCGCCTTAAGCCACTGTAATTATATCTTAGATCTTATTTATCAATAAACTCATTAAACATCATTTAATGCCCAAATAATGCTAATTTAAGCTCTCTCAATACCTTAGATGTTCAGAAGATCTGAATACTCCTTAAGAGCGCCCTCGGTCTCGTGTGCAAGAACCTTCTTTGCAAGGACCTTACCGAGCTGAACGCCTTCCTGGTCGAAGCTGTTGATATTCCATACAAATCCCTGGAACATAACCTTGTTCTCAAAGTGTGCAAGGAGCGCTCCTAATGCTTCGGGAGTAAGCTTATCGCCGATGATGATGCTTGAAGGTCTACCGCCCTCGAAGTTCTTGTTGTTGTTCTCGTCCTTCTTTCCGCAGGCGAAAGCAACGATCTGTGCGGCAACGTTAGCGCAAAGCTTCTGCTGGCTGGTGGATCCCTGGATGTCTACATCTGTTCCGATCTGGCTGTTTCTAAAGCCGATGAACTGAAGAGGAACGATGCTTGTTCCCTGGTGAAGGAGCTGGTAGAAGGAGTGCTGTCCGTTGGTTCCGGGCTCACCGAAGATTACGGGTCCGGTCACATAGTTTACAGGCTCGCCAAAGCGGTTAACGCTCTTTCCGTTTGACTCCATATCAAGCTGCTGAAGGTGAGCAGGGAATCTTGAAAGAGCCTGTGAATAAGGAAGAACGGCTGTTGAAGGATATCCGAGCACGTTTCTTTCGTATACTCCGATAAGAGCATCGAGCATAGCGGGGTTCTTTAAAAGATCCTTGTTTGCGCAAAGCTTATCCTGCTCAGCGGCACCGTTTAAGAATCTTGCGAATACATCGGGTCCGAAAGCGAGGGAGAGGATTGCTCCACCTACACCTGAGGTTGAAGAAAATCTTCCGCCGATATAGTCATCCATAAAGAATGCCTGAAGATAATCAGAGCTCTTTGCAAGAGGTGAAGTCTCGCTGGTAACAGCGATCATATGCTTAGAAGCGTCAAGTCCCGCCTTCTTAAGAGCATCCTTAACGAAGGACTCATTGGTAAGGGTCTCAAGAGTAGTACCTGACTTTGATACCAAAATAAAGATCGAATGTGCAACATCAACAGATGCAAGGACTGCTGCCGCATCATCGGGGTCTACGTTGCTGATGAACTTAGCTTCCATCTTGAAGCAGCCGTTTTTCTTTGCCCAGTTTTCAAGAGCAAGGTACATAGCTCTGGGGCCTAAGTCGCTTCCGCCGATACCGATCTGTACAACGGTGGTAAACTTCTCGCCGGCTGCGTTTACGATCTCACCGTTATGAACCTTATTGGCAAAATCAGCGATCTTTTTCTGCTCTCCGAGATAGAACTCTCTCTTGTCGCCACCATCAGCATTTACTGCCTTTCCAAGCTGTCCTCTTGTCATATGGTGGAGAACCATTCTCTTTTCACCGGTATTTATAACGGCGCCGTTATAAAGCTCCTCGAACTTCTCGGCAAGCTGGGCCTCCTCGGCAAGTTCCTTAAGTACAGCGATAATATCGTCATCAACTGCTTTAGCGGCGTAGTTATAAGTCATTCCTTCAGCCATGGGAACGCTGTAGTTTTTAACACGCTCCTTCCCGCTTTCTCCAGCCATAACTTCCTGAAGCTTAACGCTCTTAACGGACTGAAGCTTTTTAAAAGAAGCAAGTGTATCCATGTTATTCCATGCAACCATTTATTTATCCTCCGTTTGCAAATTATTATCAGTATATAGCGCCCGGACCGGAATCTTTGTCCCAAGCAAAAAAATTATACTTTAATACGCCTTCATTTTCAAGTTTCTTTAGCGAGAAACTCTTGTATTATCGCCTCTTGTCAAAGTATAATAGATTAGATTTACCGACCGTTTAATCACATTAAAGGAATTAGTATTTTGACTGAGATCGTAAGCGAAAAACCCGAAATTCAAAAAGCTATACTTGTAGGCCTTGAAACTGCGGAAACTTTTCGAAATTCCGCCGACTTCGACCACTCTATGGCAGAGATGAAATCTCTTATCGAGGCCTGTGACTTAGAAGTTGCCGCTACTCTTACCCAGGCCTTAGAGCACCCGGAAGCAGGCACATACCTCGGAAAAGGTAAATGCACGGAGCTTGCGGATCTTTGCCGCGAGACAGAGGCCGAATATTGCATCTTTGAAGGAAACCTTTCTCCCGTTCAGATGAAAAAACTCGGGGAGATCACAGGAGCTGTTATCTGGGACAGAACAAATCTTATTCTGGAGATCTTTTCAAGGCGTGCCCGAACAAGGGAAGCCAAGCTTCAGGTTGAGTCGGCATATCTGCAGTTTATGCTCCCGAGACTTACCGGTATGTGGCAGCACTTAGGGCGTCAGGGCGGAAGCAGCGGCGGATCCGGAGGCGGCGGAAGACGTTCCTCAAAGGGAATCGGAGAAACTCAGCTCGAGCTGGACAGGCGTCAGATAAACCATCGGTTACATGAGCTTTCAAAAGAGCTTGAAACTATCGATAAGACAAGGACCCTACAGAGAAAGGGCCGTGAAAAGGGATTTTTACCTTCAGTAGCCCTTGTGGGATATACAAACGCGGGAAAGTCTTCCCTTATGAACTGTCTGTTATCTCTCAGCGAGGACAACGCTCCTTCCGGCGAAGATAGGGCAGTTGAGAAAAAAGTGTTTGAGAAGGATATGCTATTTGCAACCTTGGATACTTCTATCCGCAGGATCTATACTCCTTCCAAAAAGGACTTTTTACTTTCGGACACAGTCGGGTTTATCGAGAATCTGCCCCACGGACTCGTTAAAGCCTTCAGATCCACATTGGAAGAGACAAAGTACGCCGATCTCCTTCTCATCGTACTTGACAGCGCCGACCCCTACCACAGGCAGCACAAAACAGTTACCGAAAATACCTTAAAAGAGCTGGATGCAGGGGATGTTCCGAGGCTTTATGTTATGAATAAATCGGACCTTCTTCCCGAGGACAGTCTGCGACCTGTTATTGCCAACGAAAACACGATCTACATCTCAACCAAGACAGGGAGCGGAATAAAAGAGCTTCTTGATAAAATAAACGAACTAACCTTTGGTTCTCAAAAGATCATTACGGCTCTTCTTCCCTACAGTAAGGGCGATCTTTTAAGCAGCCTGCACAGCTGCGGCGCAATCATCGAAGAAGAGTATGTTTCGGAAGGGATCAGGATAAAAGTCTCCTGCCCTCCCAGGTTTATCGACGAATTAACCCAATACGAAGAAAGGTCTGACAATGCTTCATTTTAATTCATCAGATATTGGCAAGCCTAAAAATACAAGGCCGAATTTCATCTGGTATATGATAATCCAGTACACTGTTTTACTGCTGATCATTGCCATCATCGGAATCTACGTCTACGGTCAGTTTGTAAAGCAGGCCCCCTCATACTTCCACCCAAGATGCGTGGAGTATCGCGGTACCTGGAACTGGGACACGGGTCTTGGGACGACCGAAAGCTTTGTGGCTCCCGGTCAGGTTTCCTCAAAGATCGGCGAAGCAGTCGCCCTTTATACGATTCTCCCGGAAGAAATCCAGGCGGACGATTATCTTTTTATCCGAACCGGTCTTGACCTTATCGTATATATCGGCGGAGATAAGGTTTTCGATCAAAAGCTTACACAGTCTACTATGCCCGGAGAGAATGTTAAAGGTATGTGGCTTCCCATCAAGGTGCACCCCGAAGATGCCGGAAAGACCCTGTATCTTTACCGCTCCGATGCCCATTACTACAACGGCATTCTAAGCGCCTGCTACTGGGGCAATATGCAGGGATTTCTCCGTATAATCCTTGTGGACAATGAGTTTATACTTTTAATAGCCTTTTCCCTTGTCATATTCGGACTGATAATCTCTGTCGCTTCCGTGATCTACAGGATCTACTCTAAAAAGAGTTTTCCTTTGATGTACCTGAGTGTCGGAGTACTTGCCGCGGGCTTTTGGTTCATACTGGACAACTTTGCCTATCCCTTCCTTTTCTTCAACTACAATGTGGACGGCGTTGTCGAGTATCTTATTGTTATGCTGTTGCCCTTCCCCTTTATCAGCTATATCAATCTTATACAAAAGCGCCGCTATCAGTGGATATACAACACTCTCAACACCATACTTCTTATAGGTTTTATAATATTCACAAGCCTGCAGTTTTCATCATCTATGTTTTTCTACGATACTATGTGGATGATGAATGTTTTGCTTGCCATCATCATCCTTGTCTGCTCCGGGGTGCTTTTCTTCGACGTCATCTATAAAAAGAACAGGGACTATCTGACTATCTTCGTTGGTTTCCTGATACTGATCCTCTTTGCTCTTATTGAGATGGTTTACCTAAACCTTCCGGTTCACAACAACGACGGAATCTTCGCCGCGATCGGACTTTTGGGAATACTGTTTTGCGCCGTTTGTCAGGAGATCACAAACCTCAAGCAGCTCCAGGCTCAGACCCTTGAGGCTACGGAATCAAACCGTGCAAAATCCACCTTCCTCGCAAATATGTCCCACGAGATCCGCACTCCCATTAACGCCATCATGGGTATGAACGAGCTGATCCTTCGGGAAAACTCAAGCGAGAGCATCAGAGAATACTCCGAGAATATAAAATCCGCCAGCCAGACCCTTTTGGAGATCATCAACGATATCCTTGATTTCTCAAAGATCGAACAGGGTAAGATGGAGATCATCAAGGAAGATTACGACATCCGCGAGCTTCTCCAATCCGTAGTCTCTATGATAAAGGTTAAGGCCGACGAAAAAGGGCTCAGGCTGAATCTTGAGATCGATCCGGATATGCCTAAGGTCCTTCGCGGTGACTCAAAGAGAATCCGTGAGATTATGATCAATCTTCTCAACAACGCTGTTAAGTATACCCATAAGGGCTCTGTTACTTTTGCGGTTACGGTAAAGAAAGAATCCGCAGGAGATTCAAACCTTGAAATATGCGTTAAGGATACCGGAATCGGTATAAAAGACGAGGATCGCAACAAGCTGTTTTTACAGTTTGAAAGGCTTGATTTTGTAAGAAACAAATCCATCGAGGGAAGCGGTCTTGGCCTCGCTATAACGGGCAATCTCGTAAATCTTATGGACGGAAATATCGAGTGCAACAGTGCTTACGGGGTGGGCAGCGAGTTCATCGTGACCATCCCTCAAAAGATTATCGATTCCGATCCTATCGGTAACCTGGAAGATTATCATCCAAATGACGGTTACGACGAAGATGCGCAGGATACCTCATTTGTCTGTCCATCCGCGAATATTCTTATCGTCGATGACAATGATATGAACCTGAAGGTCGCAGCCGGACTCATCGAGACCACCAAAGCCAAGGTTACAAGCTGCTACAGCGGCTATGAGATGTTAAAGCTCATCGTTAAACATAAATACGATATCATCCTCTTAGACCATATGATGCCGGATATGGACGGAATCGAGACTCTTTCCGCCTCTAAAACTACAGCGGGCAATCTGAATCTTTCAACACCCGTTATAGCTCTTACGGCCAATGCTATCGTAGGCGCAAGAGAGATGTATTTAAACAACGGATTTACCGACTATTTAAGCAAACCAATGGATGTCAAGCATCTTAATCTGATGCTGAAAACTTATCTTCCCGAGGACAAGATAATCTACATCCACGAAAGAGAGCTTGAGCATCAAAAGCGTCACAACGCTTACAATTCATCCGTTATAGACAAAGCCACGGGACTCAGATACTGCGGAGACCAGGAGGACTTCTACCATGATGCCCTTAAACTCTACGCAGAGTCTATGGCCGAAAAAGTAGCCTCGATCAAGGATATGTATAATAAAAAGGACTTCGCAAATTACGAAGTCCTGGTGCATTCCTTAAAGTCAAACTCTATGACCATCGGAGCCACCGATCTTTCGGCGATGGCAAAGGATCTGGAGTTTGCATGTAAGGAAAAGAATTATTCATTTGTTGATAAAAACCACAAGCGCTTACTGGAAATGTGCGACGTGGTTGCCGAAGAGGCTTCCAAAATGCTTAAGTGATCTTTATTTTCTTCTGCCGGAGCGTCCTTTGGACCGCGAATGCGCTCCTCTGGCCGCTTCCCGCAGTCTTGCTCCGGGGATTCCCCTCATGGCCTCGAAGGTCTTTCTGCAGCTGTCGCACCTTTCAAAGCCGTATCCCACAGGGAGCTGTCTTCCACAATCCTTGCAGCGTTTAATAAATTTGTTCTTGTTGCCGCTTAAGTAATCTTCTATGGCAAGCTCAGTGCTCTTTTTCTCCTCCATAAGCCATTCTTCATCCATGATCTTTCCCATATGTACAGAGAAAAGATGATACAGCTCAAGGAGCTTATAATAGGTCTCAAGTCTTTCAAGGTCGTTATTGCCTCTGGGGTATGAGGGCTTTTCCAAAGATACGTCTGCCGCGTAGGTAAGGCAGTAATGCACCCACTGGGCAAGAACTCTGGGATTTCCGTCGTCTATCGGGCAGGAGATCATATCATAGATAATGTCTTTTTTATTGTCCGTATCGCCGTAGATGAGGTCAAAGTCAAGGCTCTGGTCCTTCAGGGTATGGTACAGGGTAAGCATCCTGTCTATCTTCATCTTCTCGTAAGGCTTTTGAGGACGGATTCCGAACCAGACGGTAAGGATCTCGCTTAAGGTTGCGTCGAGATTGACCAGCATTCTCGGGAAACCTAAGATAGCGGATTTAATCTGAGGAAGAGGCTTGCCAATGGTTTGTTTAAGCACAGGCAAAAACTCCGGATCCGTTGTGGTCACATAACCAATGTCATATTTTCCGAATCTTCCGGCTCTTCCGGCTATCTGCAGGATCTCATCGGCTTTAAGGTCTCTTCTTTGCTGTCCGTCAAACTTCCAGCTTTCCGCGAAAACGATACGCTGTATAGGAAGATTTATACCCATTCCGATAGCATCTGTCGAGATTACTATCTTTGTCTCTCCGGTAGCGAATCTTCTTACCTCGGATTTACGGGTTTCCGGAGGAAGCTTTCCGTAGATAACGCTTGCCTTAACTCCCATCATCTCAAAGCGTGCAGCAAGGTCGAGTACCCGCTTTTTAGAGAAAAGTATATAGCAGTCTCCGGGGCGGATCTGGTTTCTTGTAATGCGGTTGCTGTCCGAAAGGATAAAGGGTTCATCCTCCACAACAAGTCCGGTTTTTCTCTCGTGTTTTGTAATATCGTAGGTATCGCCGCAGGTTTCGATGATCTCCGTAAGCAGCTCCGTTACATTGTCACTGGAGAGAAGATAAACTTCCTTAGCTTTTACGCCAAGGATGGCCCTTGACCAGGCTGCACCTCTCTCGGGGTCGGCTATCATCTGGCATTCGTCTATAACGGCTATATCGTAGTTTTCATCAAGGTTAAGGGTCTCAACGGTCTGTGAAATAACCCTGCTGTTCTCAACGGTAATATGCTCTTCACCGGTCTTCATAGAGGTAGGAGTTCCGGCGTCGTTCAAGGTATCGTATACCTCCAGCGCAAGAAGTCTTAAGGGCGATAAATACACGCCGTTTTGGGCGTCCTTAAGCTTTGTGATGGCTTCATATGTCTTACCGGAGTTGGTAGGACCCACATGCAGATGAAAAGACCTCACCATAGCTCTTGTCTCGACGTACTCCGCAGTAGGGTCAGTCTGAACAAGACCCATTATCTGAGCCTTTATCTTGCGGTCATAAAACTTCTTAAACTTGTCCTCAATGGGGATAGCCTTTGTGATAATATGACGATTTTGAGGGTCCTGTAAATAATCCAGATAGCTTTCTATAGCGTCGTCGCTTCTTGAAAGAGCCAGTATCTCCCAGTCCTTTTGCGCAACGATATTTATAAGCCTGTCCATCTCCTCCTCGCTTTTTTTACGCTGAGCGGGGGGCTGAAGGGATATCGAGGCCTTCATAGCAAGTATTCTCGGATAAAGATCCGAATACTGATATCCGTAATATGCGTTCTTTACAACATTTCCCGTGGAACCGATCTTCTTCTCGAGCTTTTTCATATTCGCGGGATTTTTACGGTTACAAAGTCTTTCAAATGTGTCCGCGTAGAGCTCCTCCATTCTCTCCCGGAGCTTCATAGCGCGCTCTAATTCCGCTTCCATTTCTTCGTCCAAGCGGTTATCTCTGTCCTGATCCATCTCTTACCTTTTCGTGTTAAAAATCTACAGATCTATGTCCAGTTCAACAGGGCAATGATCCGAACCCATAATATCGCAGTGAATCTTGGCATCTTTAAGCTTTTTCTCGAGCTTTTTTGATGCCACAAAATAGTCAATACGCCAGCCTGCGTTTTTCTCTCTGGCATGGAACATATATGACCACCATGAGTAGATTCCCTCTTTATCAGGGTAAAAATGTCTGAATGTGTCTATATAGCCGCTTTCCAATGTCTTTGTAAAGCAGTTTCTCTCCTCGTCGGTAAATCCGGCGTTGTGGTGATTTGAGGAAGGGTTTTTAAGGTCGATCTCTTTATGCGCAACATTAAGATCTCCGCAGTATATAACAGGCTTTTTGCTCTCGAGACCAAGTATATAGCTTCTGAAATCCTCTTCCCATTTTTGTCTGTAATCAAGTCTCGTAAGCTCTCTCTGGGAATTGGGTACGTATACGGTAATAAAGTAAAAATCCTCAAATTCCAGGGTTATGACCCGGCCTTCATGGTCATGCTCCTCTATTCCGATCCCGTAGCTGACTGAAAGGGGCTTTTTCTTAGTAAATACTGCAGTTCCGCTGTAGCCTTTCTTTTCGGCATAGTTCCAGTACTGTTCGTATCCGGGGAGATCGAGCTCGATCTGTCCCTCTGAGAGCTTTGTCTCCTGAAGGCAAAAAATATCTGCAGAAAGAGCGTTAAAAGAGTCCATAAACCCCTTCCCCATAACCGCTCTGAGTCCATTAACGTTCCATGATACAAGTTTCATTTATCCGAGAATCCTCTCCGCAATCTTGTTGCAGTTTTCATATATTACTTCCGGTCTCTCACCGATGTTGTAAGAGCCGTTGTGGTAGAGAATCTTTCCTCCGACCATAGTCATAAGCACATTGCTCTTTCCGCCGCTGTAGACAATATTTTTGACGATATTGTTCTCAGGCTGCATATTGGGCTTAGCAAGGTCTATCAGAATAATATCCGCCAGCTTTCCGGCTGTAAGGGTGTCCGCGTCATCAAGTCCCATAGCCTTTGCTCCGCCGATAGTTGCCATAGCAAGGACTTTTCCGGCATCCACAGACACGGCATCGTTATCCCTGATCTTGGCAAGAGTCGCGACAAGATACATTTCTCTGAACATATCAAGGGCGTTGTTGCTGGCAGGTCCGTCGGTACCTATAGCTACGTTAAATCCCTTTTTGATCAACTTGCTGACGGGGGCTATGCCGCTGGCGAGCTTCAGGTTCGATCCGGGGTTTGTGATGACGGAAAACTTCTTTTCCTGAAGAATATCCATCTCTTCATCGGTAAGGTGAACGCCGTGGAATATTCCTCCGCCATAGTCAAACATTCCGAGCTCATTCAGTAATAGTCCCGGAGTTTTACCGTATCTTTCCTTACAGCTTTCAACCTCTGATGCGGTCTCGCTCATATGACAGTAAAAAGGCGCTTTATAGTTTTGAACCACTTTCGCTATACGCTCAAGGAGGTTCTTCGAGCAGGTATACTCCGCATGCATTCCGAGTCTGTAACTGATCAGAGGATTAAACTCATTTAATCTTTCATACTCGTCCGCCATCTTTTCGGGGGAAGAGGTGTGATCGTTTACGTTTCCGCAAAGCACGCATCTCATACCGGTATCACGGCAGCTCTCCGCGATGGCGTCGGGATTTAAATACATATCGAAGATGGAGGTAACTCCGCTTGTAACATACTCCATTACCGCAAGCCTTGTTAGCTCGTAAATATCTCCGGAAGAAAGCTTGGCTTCATAAGGGAAGACCTTGGTATTAAGCCACTCGCTTAAAGGCAGGTCATCCGCGTAGGACCTGAGGAAGGTCATAGCCGAATGGGTATGGGCATTTTTCAGTCCCGGCATCAGCAGATTGTCCCCGCAATCTATTTCAAAATCCCATTTTATATGCGGTATGGCAGGGCCTGCTTCGGCGATATCACTGTTCGTACCCACATAAGCGATGTTTTCGTTTTTGATCCAGACCTCACCCCGGAAGATTTCTTCCCCGACTTCCATAGTAAGGATCCTTGCATTATACAACCTTATATTCATACCCGCTCCCTTCTCGCTGCCGCGTAAAAAGGCATTAGTCCAACCTGACTATTTATTATAACATAAAAAAAGGGGAGTCACCATACAGATGGAAACTCCCGTAGTTTTATTCGTATGCGATGTTGTCTTCATAAGTATTCCAGATCAAACATATCCATGTTTTTCCCTGGTTCAGTACTACTTCTTCTGCGTTTGAATCATAATATACAAAGTGTGATGAATCATCTTCTCCCCTAAGCCAATATCCCGGGATAACTTTTCCCTCTGTAAAGATATATGCAGAGTTTCCTCCGGACATCTCAAAGTTGAGGTATCCGCTGACATCATCGAAATAATTGCCCTTAGTAAGCATAAAGATAACGTTTCGGCAGGTGAGCTCTTCGCCGTTCATCTCATCTATATGAGGCTCTCCGAACTGATATCTGTGGTAGAGATGATCGGAAGTATCATAGATAAAGTAAGGAAGTCCGTGGCCGTATCCGCCGGCCCCGTTTTCAAATCCGCCGGGCGCTATTTTGGTCGCATCCTTAAAATCGCTATAACTAGAGACCGTTCCATCCTGCGCAAACTTAAATGCAGAAGTATAATCCTCACGGTAATTTGTTCTGTATCCGTGTCTGGCAACTGCAGCTTCGTATCCGTCGATTGTCATAATACCCGTGTACTCGGTAGCATATCCTGCTGCCTTTCGCTTTTCGTCTCTGGCGAAGGCTTCGTCGGAGGGACTGTCTATTCCAAGTACGGATGCCGAAATATTGTCCACTCTGTCGGAGTTGATAAGAGGCGCCGCGAACTGTACCGCAAGTCCCCAGTTGCAGAATATGGCATCAAGAGATATCGCTTCGTGTACAAAGTAATGTCTTGCGCTTCTTAGGGGTCCGATATGATCAAGATCGTCATAATCCTCGAAAACACCCATAAGTCTGGTACAGGAAAGCCACTCCATGGGAGCTTCAAAGATAATACTTGCCTTGGAGATTCCGTACTGGGGAAGCCCTGCCTTCGTGTTGGGGATCATAACAGCCATAGGGCGTCTGTTTACTACATCCTCATTCTTCCACTCTCCGGTAAGGTAGCTTTGTTTCTTTCCGTTAATAACAGGCCTGTCAATGATAACAGAGCCCTCGACAACGGAACTGATATCTGATTGTTCGGTCGGTTTTGATACGCCTGAAATGGGGGTTCCACTAAACTCAGGAAGTTCTTCCTCTGCGGCGCATGAGACAAGCCCCAGTATAAGCATGATCGCAAGTACTGCGGCAATAATCTTTTTTCTCATCATAAGTTCCTTTATATCGCGAATTATCGCTGTTTTACATAAGTCAAATTATCTCATAATGAAAATTTCAGGTCAATAAATTGGGCGCCTGCTTTTCTTAATATTTCTTAAGAGTTGTCGAATAATAAGCAAAAAAAATCCCAAATCCTTTAAATCAAGGATTTGGGTACTGCTGGTGGCCGGACTTGAACCGGCACGGGATTGCTCCCGAGGGATTTTAAGTCCCTTGCGTCTACCTATTCCGCCACACCAGCATTTCAATCACAGATTTTACCATAGTAAAATCATAATTGCAAATAGTTTTTAGTTTAACTTCTCGAATTTTAAAACCGTTGCGCTTGTCTTTGGAAGCTTTATCTTCAGGATGCCCGTTTTAAGGGGGTACAGAGTCTCTTTCAAAGAGTATCCCTCATCAGTGGACTGAAATATCACTTTCATATTTCCCGTTCTGTGTGTACCCACCTCCCAGGCGGTTATCTCCTTTTCAACTTCATGGTTATTGTTGTTGATAAGGATTATGCACTGTTCGTCCCTGGTAAACCTTCCGTAGGCGATGAAATTATAATCGCTTCCGAGCTTCTTTATGGAGCCGTTTCTAAGCTCCGGATACTTTTTTCTAAGGGCGATGATATCCCTGTGGAACTGTATCATCTGCTGATCTTCGTGGCCCCAGGGATATGTGCGGCGGTTGTCGGGATCTGTAAATCCGCAAACACCCGCTTCGTCGCCGTAATAGATCGTAGGCGCGCCGGGCCAGGTCATCTGTATAACAACAGCCTCCCGCATAACAGCCTTGTTGATTCCCTCCTCGGCAGCCCTCGGACCGAGAGTATTGGTACGTCCGACCTTATGGTTTGTTCTCGTAAGGAATCTTGAATGGTCATGGTTAGAGAGCTCATTCATCGCCACCTGCCAGGATGGCATTGAAAAGCTGGAGGTGTGGTGGATCATAGCCCCCCAGAAGCTCTCCGCATTTCCGAGAAGGTTCTCTCTGAAGTCATCACTGTGCTTTTCCATACCGGTCAAAAACCAGGTTACGGGCTCCATAAACGCATCATAGTTCATTACGGTATCCCATTCATTGCCCTGTAACCAGTCTCTTGTGGTGCCGTAATGCTCTGCGAGGATTATCGCCTCAGGATTTGCCGATTTAACCGCCTTACGGAAATCCTGCCAGAATTTGTGGTTAAACTCCGGCGAATGTCCGAGATCCGCCGCAACGTCAAGTCTCCAGCCGTCCGCGTTAAAGGGCGCTGAAACCCACTTTTTTCCGATATTTAAAATATAATCATAGAGCTGCCTTGAACCCTCGTAATTGAGCTTGGGAAGAGTGTCATGTCCCCACCAGCCGTCGTATGTGGGATTGTAGGGCCACCTGCGGTCATCGGAGAAATCAAAATACTGTCTGTAAGGGCTGTCCGCACTTACAAAGGCGCCCTTTTCATAACCATCGGCATTTTCATATATCCTCTCTCTGTCCATCCACTTGTTGAAGGATCCGCAGTGGTTGAAAACACCGTCAAGGATTACTTTCATGCCTCTTTTATGGGCCTCTTCCACAACCTTGGCAAAAAGCTCATCGCTCTTAGTCAGATTACTGAAGCTTGTAACGCGCTTTATGTATCTGGTGGAAAGTCTGTTTTCCTTAGATCCCGGGGGAAGGAGCTCGCCGTCGTCCTCCACGATCTTTCCGAAATGAGGATCGATGTGGTCGTAATCCTGAATGTCGTATTTATGGTTGGAAGGAGATACGAAGAGGGGATTAAAATAGATAACCTCTACCCCAAGCCCCGCAATATAGTCAAGTTTATCAAGTACGCCCTGAAGGTCGCCTCCGTAGAAGCATCTTACATCCATAGTCGCCGGATCTTTATTCCAATCCTCAACCCTTATTACGGGCTCGCCTATGTAGCAATACTCCCCCGACAAAACATCATTTGTTTTGTCGCCGTTGCAAAAGCGGTCAACGTAAATCTGGTACATTACCGCTCCCTTAGCCCACTTAGGAGTAGAGAAGCCGGGAATAATTCCGAAGTTGTAATACTCGTTGATATCCCTTGTGCAGCCCCTCATATCGTAGTAGCAGACAAGATTTCCGGTTGTAATCTCAAAGTAATAGGAGAATTTCTCATCCTTTAGAACTACTTCAACCTCGTAATAGTCAAAGTGGACCGCTGTTTCTGCCTTAGTCATCAGGTATTTATTGCCATGCCAGACAAGACAAACATAATCCACGTTGTTTTTGGCAGTCCTGAAACGAATCTTAACTGTAGAAAAAGCGTCCGGTTCAGCAGGAGATACATATTCGGCGGAAGTATCGCTGAATAATGCTCTCGTATTGAAAACAGGGCGCATCGTGTTAATATACTTTTCAAAATATAGTATTTTATTACGCTTTTCCAGATCCATATATGTCTTACATCCTTCTTATCAGAAAGCTATAGTGACCATGCATTTATTTTACAAAAAAATACGGTTAATAGCAAGCGAAAAGGACAGCCGGGGAAGCTGTCCTTTTCTAGAGAAGGTATTTCTTGGGGGTATAGCAAAAAAACTAATGTATTGGGGTACAATCAGTATATTATCATATGCCTAAAATGAAAGTAAGTCTCACTTTACACAAATTTCACAACATCCCCCTTGAAATTTTGTGCAACTTTTACAATTCAAAGAGGGCCTCGAACTCTTCACGGGAGATTCTCTCTTTCTCAAGAAGAAGCTCAGCGCACTTGTGAAGTACATTTTCATGCTGAAGGATGATATCCTTTGCCTTCTTGTAGCAATCGTCGATGATAGACTTCACTTCTTTATCTATCTCGCTCGCAACTTCCTCGCTATGGCTCTTGGCATGTGCAAGATCGCGACCGATAAATACCTCATCATCGTCATCTTCATAGCAGATAACACCGATATTCTCGCTCATACCAAAGCGGGTTACCATCATTCTGGCGACCTTTGTTGCTTTCTTGATATCGCTTGAAGCGCCGGTAGTAATATCGCCGAAGATGATCTCCTCCGCGATCCTTCCGCCCAAGGATACCTGGATATCCTGAAGCATCTTGCTCTTTGTAAGATACATATCGTCCTTTTCGGGAAGGGGCATTGTATATCCGCCCGCACCTTGGCCCGTAGGGATTATAGAAACGGTAAATACAGGGCCTACATCGGGAAGAACATGGAAAAGAATAGCATGTCCCGCCTCGTGGTAAGCTGTGATCTTCTTTTCTTTCTCGGAAACAAGGCGGCTCTTTTTCTCGGTACCGATACCAACCTTGATAAAGGATTTTCTAATATCCTCCATCGAGATAAAGGCCTTGTTTTCTTTTGCTGCCTTGATAGCCGATTCGTTTAAAAGGTTCTCAAGGTCGGCTCCTGTAAAGCCTGCGGTAGTTCTGGCGATCTCCTCGATATCAACGTCATCACCGAGGGGCTTTCCTGCGGAGTGAACCTTAAGGATTTCCTCTCTTCCCTTAACATCTGGTCTTCCGACAACAACCTTACGGTCAAAACGTCCCGGTCTAAGAATCGCGGGATCGAGGATATCAACACGGTTTGTAGCCGCCATTACGATGATTCCTTCGTTGGTCTCGAATCCGTCCATCTCAACCAGCATCTGGTTAAGGGTCTGCTCGCGCTCGTCGTGGCCTCCGCCCATACCTGTTCCGCGGCGTCTTGCTACAGCGTCGATCTCGTCGATAAATATAATGCAGGGAGCTTCCTTTTTAGCGTTTTCGAAAAGGTCTCTTACTCTCGAAGCTCCTACACCGACAAACATCTCAACAAAATCCGAACCGGAGATACTAAAGAACGGTACTCCCGCTTCTCCGGCAACAGCCTTCGCAAGGAGTGTTTTACCTGTTCCCGGGCTTCCCTCCAAGAGCACTCCCTTCGGGATCCTCGCGCCTAATGCGGTGTATTTTCCGGGGTCCTTTAGGAAATCAACGATCTCCCTCAGCTCCTCTTTCTCTTCATGAAGTCCGGCAACATTCTCGAATCTGACTTTGCCTTCTCTGATGACTTCTGCGTGGCTCTTTCCAAAATTCATCATCTTGGAATTGCCTCCGCCGGCTCCTGCTCCTGCGGTTCCCACAAAGAGCATAATAAACATAAATACTATCGCTACTACGATGACGGCCAAGGGAATAAGTACCTTGAAAGTCCAATTCATCCAGAAGCTGTCTTTAACGACAGGGTCATATCCCTTATCTCTGATGACCTTCTCGATTTCTGTAGCAGACGTAACATAAAGCCTTTTGTTTGATCCTGTATCGAAACCTGCCGATACATATCCCGCTCCCGATCCCTCGTCAGTGACGATGGTGATCTCAGTTGTCTTGCCTTCGTCCATATCGGCAATAAACTGGTCGTAAGTGTAGGGCGATGAGTTGTATCTGAGTAAGTTGAGCACCACAACAAGCGCAACAACCAAAAACATAAAGATCAGATAGCCTCTAAAGCCCCTTTTGTTGTTGTTCAAGAATTTGTCCTCCGTCTGGTCATTTTATAAATACTCGGATCAGTCGAATTTAACTACTCCGATATAAGGTAAATTTCTGTATTTTTGGTCGTAATCAAGGCCGTATCCCACAACGAACTCATCAGGGATCTCAAATCCGGTATAGTCCACATTCACGTCGATGACTCTGCGATCGGGCTTGTCGAGAAGAGTACAGAGCTTTAAAGATGCGGGCTTTCTGTCCTTCATCATAGAAAGAAGATAGCTTAAGGTTCTTCCGCTGTCTACGATATCCTCTACAATAAGAACATCCTTATCCTTTATTGATTCATCAAGGTCTTTAACGATCTTAACGACGCCGCTGGACTTTGTATCACCGCCGTAGCTCGACACCGACATAAAGTCGAGAGAAACGTCTAAATTGATCCTTTTGGCGAGCTCGCAAAGGAAGAAGCTTCCTCCCTTAAGTACGCAGATAAGGTGAACCTGCTTTCCGGCGTAGTCCTTTGTGATCTGCTCTCCGATCTCCTTGATCCTTTTATCTACTTCATCTTCGGGTATCATAACTTCAATATGATAATCAGCCATTTTATTTACCTCTCGTAAGTTAAACTTAATATTGTTTTTGTGTTTTCATCTATAAAAAGGTCATCGCTTATACGGTAACCTACCAGCCATATACACTTTTGGCCCACAGCTACGACCGGAACCCGGTCCCTCTCGGAAGCAGGTATCTTGATATCGATCATATACTTCTTAAGACTCTTTTTCCCAAAACTTCCATCCGGGAGCTTAACAACAATCGTGTCTCCCGTTCGGCGGGTCCTAAGTTCAAGCGGCCCATCTATTTTATCACAATCAAATAGTTTAGTATACTTGTTTGGATCATCCGTTTTCTTAAAATCTTCTAAATTAAGGCCGCTGCCCTCTTTCGGAAAAGTAGAAGAGACGATCCTCCCGATACTTTCGTTTAATAGCGTGCCTACATGGCAGTCACCGGCCCTGCTGCCCGATATGACGATCTTGTCATATTCTCTTTTAGCAAACACTCCCCTTGCAAAGTCAAGGGTTCTGTTTCCTTTTCTTTCAAGGAGATCAAGAAGCTGGTCAATCTGCAACGTGCCGATATCCTTCCCCCCCGATGTAACTATACAAAGAGCTCTGTGGAGAACTCTTCTTTTTATCGCAATATGGAAGCCCGCCAGCTTTCCGCAATCAAGCACTACTTCCCCCGCCTTTTGCTCTCCCACGCAATAAGCATCCTTTTCGTCTTTACTGAAAACACATTCATCAAAGGCTTCTTTTTCAGCTTTTTCAAGGAAATCCTCCGTCTCCGAAAGAATCGTTGCTGAAGAAAAGATCCTCCTTGCCGCTCCGGGAGCAATATCCTCCGCTGCGGGCAAGACAATATGCCTTATCTTATTTCTTGAGTAGGTATTATCTTCATTGGTCTCGTCGGTAACAAAACCAATGCCATTTTCGGAAAGAATCTGTTCGATCTCCCTTCTTTCAAGACAAAGAAGGGGTCGTATTATCGTAAAGCTGCCTTCCCTCGATACCGGGATCCCTGTTAATCCCTTTAAGGCGCTTCCCCTGAAAAGATTAAACAGGACTGTCTCTGCGTTGTCATTCATATTGTGGGCAACAGCGATCTTAATTTCACTTCTCTTCAAGGATTCGGCCTGCGTATCTTCTGCCTTACAGGGCTCTTTTTCAAGTTTCAGGGCAGTTTCCTCAAAAGCCTCATACCTTATCCGCCTTCCGGCCTCTTCCTCGGATACTCCCCAGGCCTTCGAAAGAGACGGTATATCTTTTTCGTATAGATAAAAGGGAACATCCCACTTTTCGCAAAGCTCTCTTACAAAATCCGCATCTCTTGAGGCTGTCTTTCTGATACCGTGGTTTATGTGTACGACGCAGAGCTTTAAATTAAGCGCTTTTCTGAATTCACATAACAAAAATAAGAGGCAAACCGAGTCCGCCCCTCCAGAAACTCCGGCAATGATCGTATCGCCGGCAGATATCAGATTTTTGGCCTCCGAAAAGGAGGCCACCTTTTTAATTAACTCGTTATCCATTTTAAATCAGTGGTTTTTACGGAAGATGATCTCTCCCTCCTGAACAAGCCCAAGAGATTCACGGGCCTTGTCAGCGGCGAAGCCTTTAGTCTGAGATTCTATCTCGTACTCGTCGATCTCTTTTCCGCGTTGTTCTTCATCGGCCAGCTGTTCGTTAAGGGACATTTCCTGTGTGTCGTATGCGGCTATTCTGCTCTTAACGTTTCTACCCTGTACAAAGATAATTACAGAAATAAGAAATACAACCATAGCTACAAGCACAAAGCCCATAAAGCTGTTATGTTTTTTTCTTCTCGACATTGCTGTTCTTGCCATATCGGAGTTCCTTCCTTAAAAACATACGTTTACATAAATTTTACCCTTATGTAACAGGCGCGTCAACAGGATTTATCCTATATATTTAAACAATTCCTTGGCTTCGTCCTTCTTTACGGTCTCGGCTACGTCAAGCACCTCGACCTTAACCTCTTTGTTTCCGAAGGAAATTGTGATGACATCCCCTACTTTCACGTCGGTAGAAGCCTTTGCCACCTTATCATTTATCATAACTCTGCCGGTATCGCAAGCCTCGTTGGCTATTGTTCTTCTCTTGATAAGTCTTGATACCTTCAGGTACTTGTCTAATCTCATATCGACCTCTCAAAAAAACAGGCGCATCCAAATGGGTGCGCCTAAAAATTCTAAAACGATAAACTAATTAGTTTACAGCGTCCTTAAGAGCCTTACCAGCCTTGAACTTAGGAGCCTTAGAAGCCTTGATCTTCATCTCCTTACCGGTCTGAGGGTTTCTTCCGGTTCTAGCTGCTCTCTTAGCAACTTCGAAAGTACCGAAGCCAACGAGCTGAACCTTGTCATTCTTCTTAAGAGCCTTAGTAACAACGGTGATGAAAGCGTTAACTGCTTCCTGTGCATCCTTCTTTGAAAGCTTAGCTTCCTCAGCAACAGCTGCAACAAACTCAGTCTTGTTCATGTTTAAATTTCCTCCTGAATTATGAGATTATTTGGTAGCAAATAAAAGCTACTCTTTATATATACTTACTTTCTGCCGTTTTGTCAAGGAAATACAGCAAAAACGTGCATATTTTCAGCCTTTTTTTGATATTTTTATGGCTCTTTTACCAAATCCGCGAAAGAAAATGATACATCTTTATCATCTCCGTCCACCGAGATGGTGTAACTGCGTGTAAAATAGCCCGACTTACTCAGGGTCAGAACATGTAGTCCCTCGGACTTTTTAAAGCTGCAGGGGCTGATTCCGACGTAGGAGCCGTCAAGATATATTTCCGCTCCGGTGGGAGAATCAATATATACTTTGTAATAGGTAGAGGTTGTCTGGGCATCCGTAGCTCCGGTGCTGCTGCCCGTATCGCCGCTTCCCGTATTTTCACTTTCGGAGGATGTGCTTCCCGCGCTTGTACTTCCGGTATTTGAACTTCCCGAATCTGTATTTCCCGCAGTCTCTCCCGAGGTCTGTCCGGAGGAGGTATTTCCCACGGTGCCAGAATTTTGCGTATTTTGATCTGAGGAAGAGTCTGTATTTGAAGTGGTATCGTCATTCTTTTCCTCTGTCTCAGACTTTTCGAGAGTAATATCGATACCTGCCGCAGGTTGGCCTACGTTAAGATACTGGGTGATCGTAGTGTATCCTTCCGCCTTGCATATCAACTGGTGAAGGCCGTAGGACAATTCCACAGCCTCCGAGGTATTTGTCTGCTCGCCGTCAACGTAGAGCTTCGCATTTGCCGGATTAAGGGAGAAAAGGATCTTTCCGGTCTTTGGCTTAGCAAATTCCACATCCGAAAAATCCAGAGATGACTCGCTGTTTCTGTTGATAACAACGCTCTTTTCCGCTACCGTTCCCGAGCCGCTTATCTTTACCTGATACTTTCCCTCGGGAACCGTTATAAGCATATCCTCCGTCACCTTCTGGATAACGGAATTTCCAATCTCTATCCAGCCGTCTATAAAGCCCTGATGACCGGTAAGGCGCAAATATCCGTGACCTTTTTCGACATTGAAGCTGTAGACCTTGTTTCCGATCCCCTGAAAGGTCAGTTTGTCCGTGGGGATTATATCCTGCTCTGCGATGCGGTTCCCGTCCGAGAAATAAACGGCATCCTTGCTTATCTTATACACGTCCTCGCCAATGGTTACTTCTCTTTTAACTTCGTCGATAGCGTATCTGTCCGTTTCGGATACGGCCCAGGCTGAGGGTGATAGCTTCATCTCGGTCAAATGCTTCTTGTCCTTGATAAACTTGACATCGACAATATCCCCGGGATTTATCTGGCTAAGAGAGACCGTGCTTCCGTGCCTGTCGTAAAAGCAGGTCGTTCCGTCATACTCAAGGGTATAGTTTTTCTCGACATCAAGATTAAAAAAGGTTAAGGTCATTTTCTCCTCATCCTTTTTTATAAGAATGGGAGTATCGGCAGAATCGTAGCTGCCGGGACCATACACCGCAGGAAGATCATCCTTCGTCTCATCCCCCACTACAGGCGAAGGTATATCGTCCGTAGAGATCATCCCACAGCCGCCAAGAAGCCCCGTTAATAAAAGGCCCGCAAAAAGGATGGCACAAGCCCTCGGCATGCCCGAATATTTTGTTCTCCGCCTATTTGTTTTCTTAATCACTTATCTCTCCGATATCAGCTTTGTTACCCGGTTTCTAAGATACTCTGGGGTATTCTTCGAAGGGTCATCCAATACTTCCTGCAAAAGCTCATCTAAGATCTCACCCATTATGGGTCCCGGCTTTACTCCCAGGCCTTTAAGATCGTTTCCGTTTATCTTTAGCTCTTTTACAGAGACGCACTCGCCTCTTTCAAGTATCCCCTTATATATTTTATCCCACTGCCTGATATTTTCAAGTTTCTCTTCGCGCTTGTAATCGCTTTGGGCGAGAACATCCGCCTCCTTCACCTCAAGGAGCAGGGGGAAGTTTTCCTTCCCGATCTTGCAAAGAGCCTTTCTTATAAGCTTTTCATCAGGCTGAAGGCTGTATCCGTAGTCGTGGTATTTTACAAGGGTCGTCACCTTCGAGATGGTTGCATTGTCCATCTTAAGTCGCCGTAAGATCTTTCCCGCCATCTCGGCACCGACAGCCGGATGCCCGTGAAAATGGGTCGTTCCGTCGGCGTCTTTGGTAAGAGTTCTGCTCTTTCCGATATCATGTAAAAGCATCGCAAGGCGCAAGGTCGGATCCGGCCGCACATTCTCAATGCTTTTTATTATATGCTCCCCTACTCCGTAGCAGTGGTGAATATGCTTTTGGGGTGTCTCCATAGCCTCATCAAACTCCGGCAAAAAGACCTTTGTCATCCCGGTTTCGTATGCCTTTACAAGCTCCTCGGGATGGTCTGAAACAAGGAGCTTAATAAGCTCTGTGTGGATCCTCTCGGCGCTTATCTTTTCGAGATTTTTCGAAAGCTTCTTTATAGCTTCCTGCGTACCGCCGTCAATCTCATATCCAAGCTGAGCCGCAAACCTTACAGCTCTCAGCATCCTGAGGGCATCCTCCGAAAAGCGCTCCATGGGATCTCCGACACAGCGGATCACCTTTCTTTCAATATCTCCGAGGCCGTCAAAAAGGTCCACAAGACCCGCCTCATCATTGTAAGCCATGGCGTTTATAGTAAAATCGCGCCTTTTTAAGTCCTCCTCAAGGCATGCCGTAAAGGTCACTTCCTTAGGATGTCTTCCGTCCTCGTAAACTCCGTCGAGGCGGTATGTGGTCACCTCAAATCCTTCCTCGCCGAGCATAACGGTAACAGTTCCGTGCTGGAGCCCGGTATCAACCGTCCGTCTGAAAAGCTCCTTAACCTTAAGGGGGGCGGCGGATGTGGTGATATCCCAGTCCTGGGGATTCCTTCCGAGGATTGAATCCCTTACGCAGCCTCCGACAACATAAGCTTCAAAGCCCGCGTCCGAAAGAGTCTTTATTATGAAATTGGCCTTTTCGGGTATATCGATCTTAACCTGTTTAATATCCATCAAAACTTCCTGTATTCAAAACCTGTACAAGCATCTACTGACCGTCCGAGTCAAGTATAAACTTATCAATTACGGTCACAAGACCATCCTCATCATTTGAACCTGTGATGAAGTCAGCAGCCTTTTTAACCTCTTCTTTGGCATTTGCCATAGCAACTCCCACGGCCGCGTACTTTATCATAGAAATATCATTAAAGCCATCACCGCAGCAAACGGTATTTTCCCACTTTACTCCGATCTTTTCAAGCATCGCATCAAGAGTATCTGCCTTGCTGACATTTTGGGGCATAACCTCAAGGAAGAATTCTTCGGAGCGGTAGATGGAGAGGGAATCCCCATATCTTGCCACAAGCTCTTTTTCGTATCCGGCGGCAAGAGGTCCGGGTGCTGTTATAAGTACTTTGTTTACGGGATAGTCTATAAAAGACTTAAAATCGTAAACCGTGATGACGTTCATACTGTTGATACGGGCTTCGAGGAGCACATATTCGTCCGGCTCAAAAGCTGAAATTACATAATCTCCCTCGGGATCGATACCCTTCCTCGAAAGATATCCGCCCTGATTTTTAACTTCCGCTCCGTTTCCTTTAAGGTAGTAGGAGATGATCCCCGCATCCTTTTCCTTTGCAAACTCGTAAATCTGCGCCGGAATATCATCAGGAAGAGTCTTTTGGTATATCACTTCCCTCGCGGCGCAGTCCCAGACCCTCGCCCCGTTAAAGGAGAGAAGATATCCGCCGTAGAAAGCCAACTCCAGCTGCTCTTCATATCTTTTCATTCCCGGTGTAGGTCTTCCGGAGGCAAGTATTACGGCATGCCCCATCTCCATTATCTTTTTAAGGGCTGCTGCCGTCTTTGGAGTTATCTCTTTCTTTGAATTTGTAAGGGTTCCGTCTATATCAAGCACAAGGGCTTTGCGCTTATCCAAGTTTAGTCTGTTCATCTTTCATCTCTTTTAAAAAACCGAATGTTAAAGGCACCGTAAGCATAAAGGCGCAAATATCCGCAATCATCTGGGCCATCTGCACTCCTCGAAGTCCCAAAAAGCGGGGAATCAAAAGTACGATGGGAATAAGGAAAAGCCCCTGTCTGGCTCCGGACAAAAGCGAAGCTCTGAAGGTCTTTCCGACAGACTGAAGGCACATATTCGAAAACACGACAAAGCTGCTTAACGGGAATACAACAATCTGGTATCTTAAAGCCACAGTTCCGATCCTTATAACGTCAGGATCCTCTCGTCTGAAGATCGTTACGATAGGCTCCGCAAAAATAAAGCTTACCACGGAGATACCAAGGAGTACGAAAAAAGCGATCCTTACGCAAAACCAAAAAGCTTCTCTTACTCTTTCAAATCTTTTTCCGCCATAGTTCATACCACAGACAGGCTGAAATCCCTGTCCGAATCCTATAAGAGCCGAGTAGCAAAACATCAGATATCTGTTTACTACCGACATCGCCGCTATAGCCGCATCGGGAACCGGCGCTCCGTATTTTCCCGCGGCGCGGTTTAAAAGCACGGTAGATATGCTTCCCAAGGCCTGTCTTACAAGAGAGGGTAAGCCGCCTTTAAAGATTTCCGCGATATAATACCATCCGAAATGGATCTCCTTAAAGCTGATCCTTAAATTTCCGCCCTTACGGGTCATTAATAAAAGTATCGTAAGCGATGTGATCTGGCTGACTACCGTAGAAAGGGCCGCTCCCGCAACGCCGAGATCAAATACAAATATAAATAGCGGGTCAAGTCCGACATTCAGTATGGCGCCGGAGCAAATACCAACCATAGCGTATGTAGCGCTTCCCTGGAACCTAAGCTGGTTGTTTACAACGAAGCTGCTCATAGTAAAAGGCGCTCCTATAAGGATTATCCTTAAATAATCAAGCGTATAGGGCAGGATGGTCTCCGTAGATCCAAGAAGCAACGCAAGAGGCTTTAAAAATATCAGCCCTAAGACAGTAACCAAAATACCTGTAGCAAAAGCATAAAAGAATCCGGTTGATGCCATCTTTTTTGCAGCGTCGAACTCCCCGGCTCCGAGCTTTCTCGATATATAGTTTCCCGACCCGTGCCCGTGATAAAAGCCGAGAGCCTGTATTACAGCCATTACGGAAAAAACAAGTCCGACTGCGGCGGTAGCCTGTGTGCTTATCCTTCCCACAAAAAAGGTATCCGCCATATTATAGAGCGCGGTGATAAGCATACTGATAATAGTCGGTACTGACATTTTTCCGACTAAAACCGGTATCCTTTCCGTCTGCATATATTCGACTTTTTCCTGCTGTGACATTCTTCCTACTGACTTCATTACCTTACTTCCGATCAAAATCTTTTGCCTGAACAATTGTTGTATACGCAAAGAGCGCAGTTTCCTTTACGCAGCCCAAAGGCTCCCCGTAGAGCAAAACAGGGCAGGCACATGGCCTGCCCCTAAAAATTATAAATTAACTTTCCGGCATCGTCAAATCACTAAACCTTATCGCCGGTTATATCAGTTACCTGTACCGGTCTCCTCGGTAGATTCCGTAGTCTCTGTGGTTTCCTCTGTCCCCATAGTCTCTTCGGACTCTTCTGTCTCAGTAGCTTCCTCGGTAGTTTCAGTAACTTCAGTTGCTTCTTCAGACTCGGCAGCTGCTTCCTCTTCCTCCACCTTAAGGTAATTAAGGTTTCCGGTTACTTCCATACCCTCTACGGCAGCATCTAAATACTCGGTCATACGGGTATTCATAATAGCGTCTCTTACGCTAAGCTTCCAAACGGGTTCAGCCTGCTCAAGGTAGTAAACCACGTAGGTGTATGCCTCTCCAACGTAGAAGCTTGAAACATCTCCGGCCTTTCTCTCATCGCTGAAGATCCAGTCCTTGATATCGCCCTCGTAGGTAGCGGGGTTCTGGTTCTCGTAGAGTCCGCCCTCTGCGGAGTCAAGAGAATATCTTTCTACAAGAGAGATAAAGCTCTCCTCGGACTTGTCTCCTGCTTCCCACTCGGTAAGGATCTCGGTTCCATTGTCGGAATCTGTAACGATCGCACGGATATTTACGGTAGGAACTTCAGAACGGTAACGTGCCTTGAAGCCTACTACATAGTAAAGGCTTGAAATTGTGTTGTCGATAACTGTGGTATCGCCCTCTACTCTCGCATCATCAAAAAGCCACTCTCTGATGCTGTAGAGTGTATCGGAGGAAAGCTCTCCTGTGTGAAGCTCACCGTCTTCCATAACAGTATCTGCTGCCTTATCTGCCTCGGGCTTTGCAGCATCCATAGCTGCCTGCTTCTCGGCATCGTTAGGGGTATAGCTTCCGTCCTCAGCTACTGCTGCGCCCTCGTCTGCAAGCTCTGTGGGCTCGGTGGGAAGAGTAGCATTAACGGTGGTTAAATAGTAATCAACAGAATCAAAAGTAGAGCTGTTTTCGCTGTAGTAGCTTTCAATCTCCTCATCGGTAGGAAGCTTTGAATCGTATACTGACTGATAATACTCTGAGAGCATTAAAGACTTCTTAACGATAGGCTTAAGTCTGCTCTTTGTAGCGTATGCGCCGTATCTTGACTTTAAAAGGTCCGCAACATTTGTATTTGCCTCGTCCGCAGCCTCCTGAGCGCTCTGAACAAAATCGTTCCAGCCTTCCTCGGCATCGAAAGAGTATCCGGCAGCTGCCGCCTCTCTTCCAAGAGCAACGTTCTGCTTAATCTGGTCTACAGTGAGCTGTTCGAAATAATCCTTAAAGGTAAGCTTATCGGAATACTGAACGGTAGCGGGGTCGCTGTCTGCGGTAAGTCCGTAGTATGAGAGATAGCTTCCGTAGTTGTTAAAGTAGTTGTTCTTAACGGTGTTGTACATATAATCGAACTCTACGGTTCCGATCTTTTCACCGTCAACGGTAACTACGGTCTTCTTAAGGTTTATGATATTTCTGACAGGGAATGAAAGGATAAATCCCAAAACGGCGGCAGCGGCGATAATACCTACAGCCTTCCAGATCATAAGATTTCTTTCATCCTTTTTCTTAGCCTCAGCACGCTTTTGCTTCTTAAGGTCGTATTTAGTAACGACTTTATCAGCCTGCTGATTCTCGTTTTCTATAGCTGACATTGAAATAGTCTCCTTTAAAAAGAAAGATTTGCACGGGAATGCCCGTGCAAATCAGTATTTTACCCTATTTTATATTAAAAATAAAGTCTTTCACAAAAAACTCACATTTTTTGCCCGTTAAGAATTCTTTCTGTACTGAAGAGGAGTCTGCCCGAGAGTCTTTTTAAAGAGTCTGTTGAAATTCTCAACATTCTCATATCCGACCTCCGCAGCAATGCTCTCAACGCTCATTGATGTGCCGTGGAGAAGATTCTTTGCCCTCTTCATGCGTTCACTCTTAACAAGATCCTGGAAAGTCTGTCCCGACTTTTCGCGGATAAATTTGGAAAGATAAGGCTTGGAGAGATGGAACTCTCCCACAAGGTTATCAAGAGTAACATCCTTATAATGGGACTGGATGTAACTGATGATCTGGATTATCCTCTCCTCTCTTCCCTGTGTGATGTGCTGCTCAGTGGCAAGTCTGTTTACAGCGCTTGAAAGAGCGGCGATGGAGGCCTTGATGATATCTTCGTCAACACCTACGCCCCAGTACATCTTTCCGTTTTGCATAATTCCTACATAAGCCGCAGCTCTTGAGCTGGAGCTTCTGGAGATGGCGTGTTCCTCGTATACGGAAAGCTCGTAATCGATTCCAAAAAGGTTCTTAATGGCGTTACTTACCGCGTCAAGTCTTCCGTTTCCGGCGGCAACAATTTCTCTTTCAACGCCGGAAATCTCTACCTTTACATTAGCCACGATTCCCTTTTCCTGTTTGAAATGGCACTCAGGAATAGCAAATACTGCCTTGGGGGTAATATAATGCTCCTCAAAGATCTGGAAGATCTCCTTGGGTAAAAGCTCCTGATGACGTCTGTCGGAAACACCCTTGATAAGGTATCCGACCTCTTCCTGCATCGCCTTGGGAAGGGAGAATCCAAACTGATTCTTAAGTACGAAGGCTACGCCGCCCTTACCCGAGGTGGAGTTGATACGGATAACATCCGACTCGTATTCTCTTCCGACATCCGAAGGATCGATGGGAAGATAAGGAATATCCCAGCGCTTGCCGGTCTTTCCTTCCTGGCGCCAGGCCATGCCCTTGCTGATGGCATCCTGATGGGATCCGGAAAAGGCGGTAAATACAAGGTCTCCGGCATAAGGCGTTCTCTCGTGTACGCGAAGATTGGTAAAGCTCTCGTACTTCTCACGGATCTCCATTATATTTGAAAAATCAAGGCCGCTGTCAACACCATGAGTCATCATATTGTTGGCAAGGGTTACAATATCAACATTTCCTGTTCTCTCTCCGTTTCCGAAAAGAGTACCCTCTACTCTGTCTGCTCCCGCAAGAACGCCAAGTTCCGCATCTCCTACGCCGGTTCCGCGGTCGTTGTGAGGGTGGACGGAAAGGATAATATTCTCTCTGTTTTTAAGGTTCTTGCTCATATACTCTATCTGGCAGGCAAAAACATGGGGCATAGCAACCTGCACCGTAGAGGGAAGGTTGATGATAACCTTTTTGTCCTTCGTAGGCTTCCAGACATCGATAACAGCGTTGCAAACCTCTAAGGCATACTCGGGCTCTGTCTGTGAGAAGCTCTCGGGGCTGTACTCAAACATAAAGTTTCCTTCGGTTTCGTCAGCAAGCTTCTTTAAAAGCTTCGCTCCTTCAACGGCGATGCGCTTTATCTCAGCCTTGTCTTTTTTAAATACCTGCTCCCTTTGTTCAACCGAGGTAGAATTGTAAAGGTGAACAACCGCCTTAGGCGCTCCTTTTACGGCTTCAAAGGTTTTCTTGATGATATGCTCTCTCGCCTGTGTAAGCACCTGGATCGTAACATCATCGGGGATCATATCCTTCTCGATAAGTGTACGGATAAACTCGTATTCCGTGTCGGAGGAAGCGGGGAATCCCACCTCGATCTCCTTAAAGCCGATATCAACAAGCAGTTCAAAGAATTCGAGCTTTTGCTCAAGGCTCATAGGATCGATAAGCGCCTGGTTTCCGTCGCGCAGATCCACACTGCACCAGATAGGTGCTTTTGTTATAGTATCCTTTTTAACCCAGTCATAAGTAACTACCGGAGGCATGTGGTATGTTTTCTTATATTTCTCACTGTATTTACTCTTTGAAACTGCCATTTTTATTACTCCTTTGATATAAAAATTTCAGAAATCATTGTAAATACTACCACTTCAACGTTTTTAATTCAAGACACTTTTTAATTTCTTTATTGACTTATTTTATCATATCTTACCCATAAAATTAACCCGAGGCAGATGCCCCGGGTTAATAGTTAATACTGTATGAGCTTTATTATTTATGCCACTTCCAGTCAGCAACCTCAGGAAGGTCAAGGCCAACTTCGTGGATGTACTGCTTATGCTCAACAAGCTTGTCGCTCATCTTCTGGTAGAGGTATGCGCCTCTGTTTCCAAGGTTAGGAAGGTGAAGAAGAGCAAGCTGTACCAGGTGGAAACTCTGTACTCTCATATCGAAAGGAGTAGTGATGGTACCTTCCTCACGATAGCCGCGAACATGTACGTGACGGTTATTGTGACGACGATAGGTAAGCTCGTGGATCAAAGTCGGATAACCGTGGAAGTTAAAGATTACCGGCTTATCGGTTGTAAAGAGCATATCGTACTCTGCATCGGTAAGTCCGTGAGGATGCTCGTTTGCGGGCTGTAACTTGAAGAGGTCGACTACGTTGATGAAACGGATCTTAACCTCAGGAAGCTCCTCGTTAAGGATTGAAACTGCTGCAAGTGCCTCAAGAGTAGGAGTTTCACCTGCGCAGGCAAATACGATATCGGGCTCCTGTCCCTGGTCGTTAGATGCCCAATCCCAGATGCTGATACCCTGTGTGCAGTGCTTAACGGCCTGCTCCATGGTAAGCCACTGAGGTCTGGGATGCTTACTTGCAACGATAACGTTTACATAGTTGCGGCTGCGTACGCAGTGATCGAAGGTGCTGAGTAAGCAGTTGGCATCGGGGGGAAGATAGAGACGCACAACGTCTGCCTTCTTGTTTGCGATGTGGTCCATAAATCCGGGATCCTGGTGAGTGAATCCGTTGTGGTCCTGCTGCCATACATTTGAAGCAAGGATAAGGTTGAGAGATGCGATCTCTTCTCTCCAGGGAAGCTGGTTGCAAACCTTAAGCCACTTAGCGTGCTGAGCCACCATTGAGTCGATGATACGGATGAAAGCTTCGTAGCTTGCGAAGAATCCGTGACGACCGGTAAGAAGGTATCCTTCAAGCCAGCCTTCGCACATATGCTCTGAAAGCATAGAGTCCATAACGCGTCCGTCAGCAGCAAGAGCGTCATCATAATCAACTGTAGCAGCATTCCAAACACGATTGGTGATGCTGAAGATAGCATTGAGACGGTTGGAGTTGGTCTCATCGGGTCCGAATACACGGAAGTTTCTTGAATCCTTGTTGAGAGCGAGGATATCGCGGACAAATTTTCCAAGCTCGGTCATATCCTGACCGTCCTTCATGCCGGGCTCCTGTACGTCGAATGCATACTTGCGGAAATCGGGCATACGAAGGTCTCTGAGTAAGAGTCCGCCGTTTGCGTGAGGATTAGCACCAAGTCTTGCATTTCCCTTAGGAGCAAGTTCCTTGAGCTCGGGGATAAGCTTACCATCCTCGGTAAAGAGCTCTTCGGGCTTGTAGGAACGAAGCCACTTCTCGAGAACCTCGAGGTGATCGGGCTTGTCCATCATAACGGGAACCTGGTGTGCTCTCCAGTAGTCCTCAACCTTGTCACCGTTTACATAGTCAGGGCCGGTCCATCCCTTAGGGCTTCTGAGAACGATCATAGGCCATACGGGTCTTGTGGTGTCGCCGGTCTCGCGGGCATGCTTCTGGATTGCCTGAATCTTCTCGATACAATCATCAAGAGCTTCAGCCATCTTCTTGTGCATCTCCATGGGCTCGGAACCTTCTACGAAATGAGGCTCCCATCCCATACCCTCGAAGTACTTCTGAAGTTCTTCATGAGAGATACGAGCAAGAAGAGTAGGGTTAGCGATCTTGTATCCGTTAAGGTGAAGGATAGGAAGAACCGCACCGTCGGTAATAGGATTTAAGAACTTATTGGACTGCCATGAAGTAGCGAGAGGTCCGGTCTCGGCCTCACCGTCACCTACGGTAACAGCAGCAATAAGATCAGGGTTGTCAAATACAGCACCGAAAGCGTGAGCTACTGAGTAACCAAGCTCACCGCCCTCGTTGATGGAACCGGGAGTCTCGGGAGCGCAGTGGCTGGGAACTCCGCCGGGGAATGAGAACTGCTTAAATAGCTTCTGAAGTCCTTCCTCGTCCTCGCTGATGTTGGGGTAGATCTCTGAATAAGAACCTTCCATGTAGGTGTTAGCTACGAAGAAGTTTCCGCCGTGTCCGGGTCCTGACAAAAGGATCATGTCAAGGTCATATCTCTTGATAACACGATTTAAGTGGGCATAAACAAAGTTCTGTCCGGGAACGGTTCCCCAGTGTCCCACAATTTTCTTTTTGATGTCCTCCTGCTTTAAGGGTCTCTTAAGCAAAGGGTTATCCAGCAGGTAAAGCTGGCATGCCGATAAATAGTTGGCTGCTCTCCAATAAGCGTTGATCTTTGTCAAAAGCTCATCGGTGATAGGTCCTTTCTCGGCACAGGTAGTTAGTTCTTTACTGTCCATTTTTTCCTCCAAATTATAGCTGATTAGTTGTCAAACCATCGTTTTATATCTTACTATCAATTGTATCCTTAAAACAATCAACAGGGGGTAGAAATATACCCCCTGTTTTACAAAAGATTTGTTCAATATTATCAGAAATTATACTATTTGGCCTGTTCTGCTCTTAATTTTTCGGCAAATCTGGCAAAACGTTTCATGGCCTCACGAAGCTTTTCTATAGAATATGCATAAGAAATTCGAAGGAAGCCTTCTCCGCTGTTTCCGAACGCCGTTCCCGGAACGGCGGCAACCTTCTCCTCTGCCAAAAATCTCTGGGCAAACTCTTCGCTGGTCATCCCGAATTCCTTAATGCAAGGGAATATGTAGAACGCTCCGAAGGGCTCGAAGCATTTAATATTCATCTCCCTGAAGGCATTTATAAGAAATCGTCTGCGCTGGTTATAAGCAGTCCTCATCTCAGCCACATCGCTATCGCCGTTTTTCAAAGCCTCAACAGCGGCGTACTGGCTTGTTGTAGGAGCGCACATAATGCAGAACTGATGGATCTTGGTCATCTGCTTTATGATCTCGGCAGGTCCGCAGGCATATCCAAGCCTCCATCCGGTCATAGCGTATGCCTTGGAAAAGCCGTTAATAAGGATTGTTCTTTCCTTCATTCCGGGGAGAGATACGATCGAGACATGCTTATCCTTATAAGTAAGCTCGGCATATATCTCATCGCTCATAACATAGATATCATTCTCGATGATAACGTCGCGGATCGCCTCAAGATCGGACTTTTCCATGATCGCACCCGTCGGGTTGTTGGGGAAGGGAAGGATAAGTACCTTAGTCTTGTCGGTGATAGCGGCTTTAAGCTCCTCTGCGGTAAGTCTGAATTCGTTTTCCTCCTTGAGGTCAATGATGACAGGCTTAGCTCCCGCAAGGATTGCGCAGGGCTCGTAGGAAACGTAGCTGGGCTGAGGGATTATAACCTCGTCCCCGGGGTTACACATCGCTCTTATTCCGATGTCTATAGCCTCGCTTCCACCGACGGTTACAAGAGTCTCGGACACCGGGTCGTAGCTGACTCCCTGAGTCCTTTTTATATAGTTGCAGATCTCTTTTCTAAGCTCGATAAGTCCGGTGTTTCCGGTATAATGGGTCTTTCCCTTTTCAAGAGAATAGATACCCATATCGCGGATATGCCAGGGAGTCTCAAAATCAGGCTCGCCCACACCGAGGGAGATAACATCTTTATCGTTCATCTCCGTAACGATATCGAAAAATTTTCTTATGCCGGAGGGTTTGATTCCGACGATAGCATCTGATACCGGATTTCTCATGGCGTCACAATCTCCCTTTCATCTTCAGTTTTTTCGTTCAAGATAGTACCGTGGTCCTTGTACTTTCTAAGGATAAAGTGGGTAGCGGTACTAAGTACGGTATCCAAAGTTGAAAGCTTGTCGGATACGAATGTAGAAACCTCACGAAGGGTTTTGCCCTCAAGGGTAACAAGAAGGTCATAACCGCCGGATATGAGATATACGCTCTGCACCTCAGGATACTTGTAGATCCTCTCGGCGATACTGTCAAATCCCTGTCCTCTCTGAGGGGTAACGCGCACCTCGATAAGAGCGGTAACCTTCTCAATAGAGGTCTTTTCCCAGTTGATCATTGTGTGATATCCACAGACAACACCGTCCTCTTCAAGCTTCTGAAGGGTGTTTACCACATCGATTTCCGCGACTCCGAGGATGATCGCCAGCTCTTTTAAGTCAATGCGACTGTTCTTTTCGATAATTGCAAGTAACTCTTCTTCCATTTTCATGTTTTCATCCTCGTTTCTTATATTTTAACCCGCTTTTGCGGTATTAATCTCTTAATAAACCAAGTCTTTCAAGTTCATCGGGCTCCGGGCGGTTAAGATGGCTCTCGGTCCCGTCGTTAAAAAGAATATGTGCCTTTTTATCAGTAGTATGGCCTGTCAGATGAGCGCTTATTCCCGCAGCTTTAAGCTTTTCAAGTACGCTTCCTCCCTCCGGGACTATGGCGATAAGGCACTTTCCCCCGTACAGATGGTATGGGTTAACCTCTAAAAGCTCGCATATCTCCACCGTTTCCTGACGGATGGGCACGCTCCTTAGGTCAAGCTCAAATCCCGTTCCGCACATTGTTGAAAGCTCGTAGAGCCCTGTAAGGAATCCGCCCTTTTTAACCTCCGTCAAAAAGGCGTCCTCTCCCAATGTGCTTCCCATAGCAAGGATATGCTCCGACAGGATCTCCCGGGCCTTTTCAAAGTCCGCTTCATCCTTGCCCTTTCCAAAATAAGACGCCTCTCTCGTAAGCCAGGCAGGATATCTTTCATCTATCTTTTCCTTGAACTGTCCGGCTAAAAGTGCCGTCCCCTCGAGCGCTATATATCCCGTCATTATCACCTGACGGTTATACTTTAGTATATCTTTAGAAGCCTTCATTTCAATTGAATCTTTACAGGGAGTATGCTAAAATCATTGGTACGACCATGGCTACAACGAGCACAGCCACAATGATGCCGGCCATGATTTTTTTGTTCTTTTTGTTTTGCATGTTAAACATAATAAACCGCCTTTTAAATAAATGCGGGCAAAGCCCACTTATCAAATTATACTCTACGGCCGCCCCCCGCGCAAGTGTTACGAAACAGGCCAAACCTTATGCGATTTCAATTTCCTATACTTTTAAGCTTCATAATGTTCATTGGCGTGCTGCAGTTTGCCATAAGACGCGCCCGCAATAAAGACCAGAGCGCCGACAAGAAATTCTGGGCAAGGGAGGCGGCGGCCAACAATGTCCGCAGAAAAAGCCTTGATGATGTAGAGTATGTTGCCATAGATTTTACGAGACTCCCGGTCGATGTTCTTAAAGATGACGAGCAGATTGCCTCCTACATAAATGATCTTACGGACCTTTCAAAAGAAAAGATCATAAATCTTACGGGGCTTACAAACACAGACCTGAAACTAAAATACGGCGTAGCCAATCTCCCCTACCTCTCGGACTGTGACAACCGCTTTACGATGCTGATCCAGATCCTTCAAAAGTGGAACGATTATCTTTGGGAGAAGGGGCTTAAAGAGGAGGCCGTAAAGATCATGGAGTACGAGATAAGCATCGGATCCGACGCTCCTTCCGCTTACAGAAGACTCGCATCCTACTACAAAAAGCAGGGCAAACCGGAGAAAATAAACGAACTGATAGCAGATGTGGAGAAGATGAACCTTCTTACAGGAAAATCTCTTTTGACAGATTTAAAAAGCTACCTGGAATGATCCGGGTAGCTTTTTATAATGATGGTTTGAAAATATAATATGGGAGAAATCTAAATTTACAGACTTGCGATGAATCTCTCGAATCCCGCTTGTCCCCTTTCATCGCGCTTGTAGACCCCGGCATCCTCCAGAACCTGCATAAACACGCGTCCTATCTCATCTTCGAAAATCTTGTCGATATTCGATTCATCTATCTTTTCATACTTCGGTTTAAACTCATCAACCCAGTCGGCATGTTTTGAAAGAACCTCGTCCTTTCGGATATCGGCGCCGGAAAGGATAGCTTTCTTTAAATCCGCCATCTCGGTCTTAAGTCTCGCGGGGAGAACCGCAAGTCCCATAACCTCGATAAGTCCGATATTCTCCTTCTTGATATGATGGAGACCGGCATGGGGATGGAATACTCCAAGGGGATGTTCCTTGGTTGTAATATTGTTCCTGAGCACAAGATCAAGCTCGAACTTACTTCCGCGCTTTCTTGCGATGGGTGTTATCGTGTTGTGGGGCTCACCCTCCGTCTCGGCAAAGATAAAGCATTCCTCGTCGGTATAACCCCTCCAGGCTGCAAGAATCCTGTCCGCAAGTACGATTATCCTATTAACGTCCTTGCCGGAAAGCCTTATGACAGACATAGGCCACTTAACGATACCGGTCTCGATATCCTCGTATCCGCCTATCTTGAAGGTCTTTTCAACGGGCGCCTTCGCCATGGCAAACTCGTAATGTCCTCCCTGGAAATGGTCATGGGAGAGGATCGAACCTCCGACAATAGGAAGGTCTGCGTTAGATCCTACAAAATAGTGGGGGAACTGCTTAACAAAATCAAAGAGCTTGCAAAATGTAGCGTGCTCAATCCTCATCGGAACATGCTGAGAGTTAAACACGATGCAATGCTCGTTGTAATATACATAAGGGCTGTACTGAAATCCCCATGCGCTGCAATTTATGGTTACGGGGATTATACGGTGGTTTTGTCGGGCGGGATGATTTATCCTTCCGGCGTAACCCTCGTTTTCTCTGCAAAGAAGGCACTTGGGATATCCGGACTGCTTTGCATTCTTGGCAGCAGCGATAGCCTTGGGATCCTTCTCAGGCTTTGAAAGATTGATCGTAATATCAAGATCGCCGTACTCGGTAGATGTAACCCATTTTACATCCTTTGAAATACGATAGCGGCGGATATAATCCGAGTCGCAGCTAAGCTTATAGTAATAATTTGTGGCAGCCTCGGGGCCTTCGGATTTATAGATCTCTTCAAATCTGTTTATAACCTCGCTCGGTCTCGGCATCAGCATAGACATGATCTTTGTATCAAAAAGATCGCGATAGGTTGTTGTATTTTCCTCTATAAGGCCGCTTTCAAAGGCATAGTCAAGCATCTTTCCTAAGATTTCTTCTATTGCCTTGCCGCTTTTTATATCTTCATCCGAAACTTCAAGCTCCTCGGCGGGCATATTTTCCGCTTCCTCTGTAAGGTCAGAGAGCCCAAAGAGCTCTAAAAGCCTATTGGTAGTAAATACTATATCTTCCCTCGGAACAAGGCCGGTTTTTACACCGTAAGATACAAGCTTTCTGATATATTTCTGGATCATACTAAGTCCTCCGTTACAGCACGCAGGGGCCGTCACCTATCTCAACCACATAGAAATCCGCCTTGTAACCGATGGTTTTTTCATAGGTCTCGCCTACCTGACTGATAAATGTATCTATAGCATCCTCGCGTACGATAGAAACCGTACATCCGCCGAATCCGGCGCCGGTCATTCTCGATCCGATGACTCCGGGCACCTTCCATGCTGCATCTACTAAGGTGTCAAGCTCGATTCCGGTAACTTCGTAATCGTCGCGGAGAGATTTGTGCGATTCGTTCATAAGTTGTCCGAAAGCCTTGATATTTCCGAGTTTAAGAGCTCTTACCGCCTCTATTGTACGCTGGTTTTCGTAAACAGCATGGCGGGCTCTGCGGCATTTCGTTCCGTCCTTTATAACGGGAGAGAGCTTTTCGTATGTAGCCTCATCAAGGTCTCCGAGGCTCTTAATATCTACCATTGTCTTAAGGCTTGCAAGGGCATCCTCACACTCGGCTCTTCTCTCGTTGTACTTGGAATCTCCGAGGCCTCTTTTTTTATTGGAGCATGCGATTACGATCTTGGCCCCGTCAAGCTTTAAGGGTGCGTACTCAAACTGAAGGTTTGAAGTATCAAGGAAGATCGCATGGTCCTTCTTTCCCATAGCAATGGCAAACTGGTCCATAATACCGCAGTTTACTCCGTTGAATTTATTCTCGGAAAACTGTCCGATAAGGGCAAGGTCCTGATTTGTAACATCAAATCCAAAAAGGTCGCGGAGTATGAATCCGGTAAGCACCTCTACTGACGCGGAGGATGAAAGTCCCGAACCATTGGGAATATTTCCGTATAAAAGAAGATCAAATCCGCTATCTATCTTCATATTCTTTTCGCCGAAAGCCCAGACAACTCCCAAAGGGTAATTAACCCAGTCAAGAGCCTTGTCAGGCGCTATCTTACTTGAAAGATCCACATCTATAACGCCAAGATCTTCAAAATTCATGGAGTAGAAATGACACATTTTATCCGCTCTTTTTCTGGCAACACCGTAGGTTCCGATGGTAAGAGCGCAGGGGAAAACATGGCCTCCGTTGTAGTCCGTATGCTCTCCGATGAGATTTACACGGCCCGGAGCAAAATAAGCTTTAGCTCCATCGGCATCCCCAAAAACTTCCGCAAATTTAGCAAGTACCGTTTCTTTGATATTTGTCATTTTGATTCCTCCCATTAAATAAGCGGCTACCTTTACTCTAATAATAGCGTAAAAAGCCAAAACAAACCATACACTTTTGTTTGTATGGTTTGTCAAAATGTTATATTTTTATTTTAAAAGCTCCGATATCAGACCCTCCACCTCCTGCAGCTGCTGGGATGAGCTCTCATGTCTGCTCTCCCTGCGATAGGCGGAAGGGGTGACACCCTTCATCTGATGAAAGGCCTTGGTAAAAACCTGCGCATCGCTGTAGCCACAGCTTAGAGCGATACTTTCTATGGAATAATCCGTTGATTCAAGCAGCTCTCTCGCCTTGGTAAGACGAAAGGTCGTAAGGAACTGCTGGGGGCTCATACCGAGGACGTTTAAAAACAGAGTATAGAGATAGCTTCTGTTTACACAGACGTAGTTTGCCACGTCCGTAACCTTTATGGGGTTATAGTAGTTGTTTTGGATATAATCGACAGCCTTCTCGATGTAACCGTTCCCCTTATTTTTGTCCTTTTCCTCACGGATCTCGATATTTTCACTGTCTGCGATTATTGACAAAAAGACACCTAAAAGACCGTTTCTCCGAAGCTCGTTTGCCATGCCGACCGTGTTATGCTCCATCATATCCTTTACGACATCGTAAAGCTCCGCGGACTTAGGGCAGGCAAAGATAGGATGGTTCCCGGAAAGGCCCATCTTATTTAAATACTCATCGGCCTCGCTTCCTCCGAATCCGACCCAGATATAGGACCAGGGGTCGTCCTCGCTGGCCTGGTAGAAGGCAAGCTCTCCCGGATTTATCAAGAATCCGTACCCCTTTTCCAGGTGGTATTCTTTTCCGCGAAATCTGAAAACTCCCTTTCCGCTGATAACGTAATGGATGAGGAAATGGGGCTTGGAGGCGGGTCCGAAGCTGTGAAGGGGTTCGGTCCTCGAGCAGCCGCAGTTGTTGAGATACAGGCTTCCGACTTTTTTGTTTTTAAACTCAAGCTTGAATGCCTTCTCCATACGCTTCCCTCTTACTTTTTAATGTCCATTATCTCAAAGACAAGCTCATCGCCACGTCTTCCGGTAAGTTCTTCGTAATGGTCTTTTATTCTGCTCTCGATCACATTTTCAAGGCTTACGGAATCAACATCGATAAGCACGAGAAGAAACTGAGATGAGCTGTAGCGGGTTCCAACGTCGTTTCTGCGAAGGGATGTGGCGATGGCTCTGTCCACCTTCTTCATAAGCTCTTCCCTGCCACCTTCGATCGTTTCCTCCGAAACAGAAAGCGTGACCATAACAAGCTTAGCCTTCTGGTGGGTACGTTCAACACATCTTTCGATATAATTGTAAATTCGCTGGAACTCTCTGTAGTCTACCTTGTAGATGCCTCTTTGCTCGCGGATTTCCTTGCGGTCCTCGATAAGTTTTTGAAGCTGCTCGATATTGACAACCTCGGCTCTGCAATCCGATGTGTCCGTAAAGTCTACGGAGTAGAAGCAGTATCCGTTCTTTCCGTTTCTCTTGGCGCAGTACAGAGCCTTGTCGGCAGCGGCATACAGCGCCGCGTAACTCTCGCCGTCCTCGGGAGAGATGGCTATTCCGACGGAAAGGGATGAGTTGGAAAGATAATCCTTCTTTACAGCCTCTACATTGTACTCTCCGAATACATCCACAACTACCTTTTCGACTCTGCCTCTGTCGGTGCTGTCTATGAATAGTCCGAACTCGTCTCCGCCAAGCCTGAAGACAAAGCCCTTTCCCGAGACAGACGCTTCAAGAAGCCTTGCAATTTCGCAAATAGCCTCATCGCCGGTTACGTGTCCGTAGGTATCGTTAAGATATTTAAAATTATCAAGGTCTATCATAGCAAAGGCGCCGTTTTCGCCATTTGCCAGTTTTTCGTCAATAACGCTTTCCGCGTAAAAACGGTTAAACAGCTCAGTCATCGGATCATGGTTCGAGCGATCGATGACCTCAGCCATCTTGCACTGCATATCCTTTTCCGAAGCCTTTCTGTCGAGAACCATCTGTACTCTCGTAAGAAGTACATCAGGCACAAAGGGCTTATGTACAAAATCTTCAACGCCTTCGTTAAGGCACTTTATCTCCAGCTCGGAATCTCTCTCTCCCGTAACCATTATTACCGGAACATCGGCAAAA
>CADATP010000026.1 GCA_902790935.1 uncultured Lachnospiraceae bacterium
AGCTAAATACGGCATGGAAATAGAGCTTTACTACGCAAGAAGCGCCAACTATACTGTTGAACTTTCGGGAATTGCAACGGACGGAGCCGAAAGCGGACTGATTTTATCAGGGGCCGGAATGCACTTTTTCGGTGAGAACGCTACTATCAGCGCCCATCTTAGCGACGGCTATACCTTTATAGGATGGTTTGATGAGAGTGACATTGAAAACGGACTTATAAAGTCAGGAGCTCATGCTCTTTCAACAAATACTGAAATGACCATACCCGTAAGAGAAGACATTAAGCTTGTTGCTTTGGTAAAGCCGAATGAAACCATAGCTCCTACCTTAAGATTTTCCGGAAAAGAAAGCTACACATACGGATATGCCGATTCTGCGGATAATACCATAACCGCTATTGCCGGAACTTCCTTTACCGCACAGGATGAAGAGTGCATAGGACTTTCAGACGAAGAGATCGCGGCGCTTAATGCGCAGGCACAAAAGACCAAGATCACAGGATATCAGTGGTATCTTGTTAAGACAAATGAGGATGGATCGGAGGATATATCTATCCCCGAGGGAACAACCTCGTCCGCGACCTACAGATTTACTCCGGGTAAAAATGCCGGTACATATACCTACCGCATTAAGGTGATGTACGAGAGAACCGATAACGGAAGAAGCGGTTTTATCACAAAGGACTTTGAAGTCGTTGTAAACAAGGCTCCGATGAGCGTTACGACAACGTCTTACCACGGAATCTACGATAACAGATTCCACTCGATCTCCTTAAGCGTTAAAAAGCCCGGTGCAGCATCTGATTATGAGGTTTATTATCATCCCGATACTCAGATCACAGCGGAAAACTTTAATACTCTTGAGGGTATTACGGGAGAACTTCCTCTTTACAAGGATGTTAAGGTTGATGCACAGGGACAAGAAACCTGCCACACAACATATATCTATATTAAGGATAAGACAGGAAACTACGAGGATTACATAGGAGAGCAGGACGTTTGGATCGATCCAAAGACTGTAAGCATTAAGCCTACAAACAACATCTTCAGCAAGATGTACGACGGCTCTGTTAAAGTAAACGGATCCGTAACGGAAGTCGGTTCCGACCTTTACAGACTTTCCCGGGGTGAGTTCTATACTGTTCAGGGATATGTTGACGGAGATGCGGATACCAGGGCCTATATACTTGACTGTAATGCAAATTATGACAGCGAGCATGTAAGAACTGCAAAGGCCTTTGTTGTTTCCGATATGAAGATAGTAAACAGGGAAAGCGGAGATGTTATATACAACTATGTATTCCCCGAAAGCGCGACTCTTTCCTTTACGGGAAATATTACCGCAAGACCTCTTGACATTGAATGGGTATTCCCGGAGGAGACGGTAGAGGTTGAAGGAGAGACTGTTCCCTACTATACCTATAACGGAGAGCTTCAGGGTCCCGGGATCAGATTATCCGAGAATCAGACGTATCCGATCCCTGCCTTAGACGCGGATATTTCCGAAACCCTTTCCGTATCCGGTAAGCAGGAAAACGCAGGGTTATACAGCGCAGTAGCGGCAGTTTCGGTTAACGACCAGTCCCATTACGAATCATCGGATTACAGCTTCTCCGTTACAAACCAAAAGTATGTTATCGGAAAGCGACCCGTTGAAGTTACGCCGGTTTCAAAGACCGTTACCTATAACGGACAGGCCCGGACTATTACAGAATATACCGCAAACGGACTCATAGCTTCCCATACAAGTACGGCTCAAAGCGCAAAGTCATATGTTGATGCCGGAGTGTATGAAGATATGCTTATGAAAAATCTCGTAGTTTCCGATTCCAGGGGAAGGGACATGAAGGACAACTATGAGATCACCTACAGCCCCGCAACCCTTACGATTGAAAAGTGCCCTGTAAGAGTAAGCGGAATAACCGTTTCCGATAAAACATTTGACGGAACCAAAGAGGTTAAATCAATAAATATAAGCGGAGCAGTATTTACTCCTCTTTACACAAACGCCCTTACAGGCAAGGCCGATAAGCTTTCGCTTGATGCTTCAAAGATATCGGCTGTCTTTACAGACGAGCGTGTCGGAACGGGAGTAGCTGCAGATATTACAATTGCAGCTGATGCACTTAAAAATGTAGGGGGAATGGACTGCGCCAAAAACTATGTGATCGACGTGGCAGGATCCCAAAACTCTGCTACGGCCGATATTACAAAGAAAAAGCTCTACGTCACCGCAAACGATAAAGAGATGAAATATAAGATCGGTGACGAAAACGAAGAAGTACCCGTTTTTGACTGGAGATATGAGGGCTTTGTTGAAGGCTGGGGAGATGAGACTACTTTTGCTTCGGAGCTTGAGAACATCAGCTCTTACGTAACTGAAAAGGATACAGAAAACCGCATTACTCCTTCAAAGTCTACTTTGGTAGGAACATACGACATAAAGCTTGAGAATAAGCCGGTTCTTGACAACTACGAAGTAGTGTTTGTAAAAGGTGTATTCACGGTAAGCCCCAGTAAGATAAATATCACCGTCGGCAATCTCAAGAATCTGATCGATATCGACGCAAAGATGTATGACGGAACGACAGATATCTTACCCGGTCAGATAAGTATCAAAGAAAGAGAAATGCTTATTGCGGATCTTGCGGATCAAAATAAGGGCACGGACAGATGCCTTCTTCCTGCGGATGCAGAGTATTTAAGAGAACATCCGGAGGTTACGATCATTACCTTTGAATTTGATGATTCAAGGTATACCGACAGTAAAAATGTCGGTACCAATAAGCCTGTTCACGTTGACTATGAGCTTGGAGACTGGCTTACAAGCAGATACGAGCTTTCGGATACGGATAAAGAAGCTTTTGCGGATATATATGTAGCTCCTTTAAGCATCACGCCCGAGGATATGGAGATCTCCTACGGAGATGAAAGACCCAGGCAGGCTTCATTTAGCTACACCGCTACCGGACTTGTTGCGGGAGAGACTATAGAAAATACTCCCGACTTTATCGCAAGCCTTGTATATGCTACCGAAACCTACAGCGATACCTTAGGTGCATACTCTGATGTAAATATATCCGATGGTTATCCTATTACCGTTAGCGGAATTACAAACGGAAACTATGATATTACCTTTAATGAAGGAAAGCTTACGGTTAAAAAGAGTGCGCTTCAGCTTTCTGCTCCCATCTGGAGCGACAACAGTATCGGATCTGTTACCTGGAATCCGGTAAGCCGGATAGGAGATGTTGAAGTAGCGGGATACGAACTGAAGCTTTTAAAGGATGGAGCTGAGGTACAAAGCGTAAACGCAGGTCCTTTGGCAAGTTCCTACGATTTTGCGGACAAGATGCATGAAGAGATGGGATCATACACAGTTTCCGTAAAGGCTATCGCTTCAACAGAGCAAAATGCCGGAAATAAAAATGTGGATGACTCCGAAATAAAGGTTACTGCATCGTCTAAGGAAGTAGTTAAAGTAACAGCCTCCTTTGAGGATTCGGTATCGTCAGGCAAGGGTGAAAGCATCCTTATTGACGGAGCCCCATCTGATCCTGTGTATTTGACATACGAAGGAGATGACACATTAAGAAGCAGCCTAAATGCCATTGAAGGAGAGAAATTATCCTTTGCAGCACACCTTTCGGTAGATACGGGATATACCGCAACAACCACAGTTTCTGCCCAGCCGGGTCCTGCAGCATCTCATATGAGCGTTTTGCAGAGTCCTTCTTTAAATGAGCGTGAAGGCAAGTATATCTATGAAGGAAAGCTTTTGGTATCGGACGAGATCGATGATGCTTCCGAAATCCTTAATGCAAAGATCGGGCTTATAAAGACCCCCGCTCGCGTAGACGGAAGCCTTACAGCTTCAAAGGATTTTGTTACCTATGGATTTACAAACGAGGAAGCTCCGGCAGCTACGGCTTCTCCTAAACCCGTAGTCGGGGATAATGTTGGACTCGACGGATATTCCTATACCTATACATGGTTTATAGAAGATACGGAGAACAATCAGTTTACGGCTTCGGGACTTAACGAAAAGCTTACCGGTTCGGACGAAAGCGTATATGAACTGCCATCTTTAAATGACTTCGGAAAGAAGCTTGAAAGCGGCGAGGGAAGATACAAGATAAGCTGCCTTATTACTGCCACAAGACTTGATAATGCGGAAAGTGCGACCAAGACCCTTGGCCCCGTAGCAATAAGCGTAAGGAAGGCTTCTTATAATCCTCTTGTCAGATTTGATGAAGGCGGAGAGCTTAAAGAGACAGTAAACAGAAGTTACGGAGAATCAAAGCCGGATCCCGTGGTCACAAACGCGGAAGTCTTTATAGCCGATATCCCCGGAGAGGATATTAAGGATTATATAACCTGGCAGTATTCATCCGTCGGAGAGGCGGGTCCCTGGACAGACTACGATCCATATGATCCTTTATCAGACAGTAAGCTTTATACAAAGGCTGGAACCTACTACGTAAGAGCAAAGATCGCGGAATCTTCCAATTATCTTGCAAGGACAACAGGCGCTGTCATCTACAAGATGGATAAAATACCTCTTACGATCACAGGAAAAGACCTTTCAAAGGAATACGACGGTGCGACGCTGACATATGAATCATCTGACGCAGTTCCCGGGGACGGTTTTACGATCGGTGGACTTCTTACGGGAGATACGCTTTCTGCCCTTACTTTAAGCGGAAAGATTACGAGTATATCACAGGGAGCCGGAGGAAATACCGCTTCCAACACTCCGGGAAACGCAGTTATAGTAAACCCGGACGGAGAAGATGTTACTTCCTGCTACGATATTACATACGTTCCCGGATCCCTTACGATCTCGCAAAGACCTATTACAATTACTGCGGGAAGTCTTACGGGAAGTGATGCGCCTATATACGACGGTCAGTTCCATACTAAGGCTGATGGCTATGGTATCACGGAAGGAACGCTTGCACCCGGTGACAGTATAAGTGTAAGTATGACGGAGGCTTCTAAGATAAAGAATGCCGGAAGTGTATCAAACGATATCGGAGCCGTAACAATACGTAATGCGAGCGGCACAGACGTAACACCAAGCTACGAGATCGCAAAGATAAGCGGAAGTTTAGAGGTATTAAAGCGAGATATTACAATAGCGCCGGATAATGCCGAGAGAGCTTACGGTGAAAAGACCACGGATCATACCTGGAGAGTGATCTTGGGCGAGATACAGATTCCGGGTGAGATAGCTGTTACCGTAAACGACAGCACGGATATTTACGCCCCTGTCGGAAGTTACGACGGAGCATTAAGCATTACCGCAAGCAGTCCCAATTACAATATTACGACCGAGTCCGCTGACCTTACGATAGTAAGAGGAGAGCAAAAAATCCTGGCTGAGGATATTGAGTTTATCTACGACGGTAATGAGCATCTCCTTAAAGACTTAGAATCCGGATGGAGTATCAAAAAGCCCGATGGCGAAGATCTATCGTATATTTGCATTGACGAGTCGGGAAGTGAGATATCCGCTGAGGGTATTAAAGAGCCGGGAATACTTAGAGTTAAGCTTTCCGTACCTGAGAGCACAAACTTTAATGCTGCTGAAAAGATCATCTCGATCAGGGTAAAGGAAAAGCCCGATCCTGTGCAGACTATCCCTGCTTCGGATAGCGGAAATGCTACTCAGGGCGAGAGCAGTTTTGAGGCAGTAAAGCCTGAGGCCGTTCCTTCTCAAAGTGTTAAGACTGAAGAGATCAAAAAGGATGCCGGAGAAGAATCAAAGGATGAAACAGAAGGCGGCGACGAGGCAGAGAAGACTTCCGAAAATTCCGCGGCTGATGCTGAAAACCCGGAAGATGCCGAAAACCAAAGCAGCTATGGATCATCCCCGGATCTTCCCGAAAACTACATCGGAACAGGGGACGGACGCCTTATCGTTATCGGTACCGATACTGAAGGCTCAGAGGATGAGAAAATCATAGACTGTGAAGTCCTGGGAGCTGACATAGTACGTATGCTTGACGAGCTATTGACAGGCAGCGAGAAAGAAAGGCTTTCAGATAACTCAAGAGTCATCTTCAGAGTAGAAGTTGATAAGACGGGACCGGATGCCGAAAAGGCGCTTGCGGGCGCCGGAGACTATACAGACGGTCACGGCAAGATAGCCGGAAGCTTTGATTCAACATTCTTTGTCACCATTCAGGGTGAGAAAGAGAGAAAGATCGAAGAGAAGTACTCCTCCGTTAGGGTTTCTTTTGAGATTCCGGAAGAGCTTAAAGAGAGCTTCGGAAAGAAAGGTACTAAAATCCTTTCCGTAACCATTGGTGAAGACGGCATGCCCCTTATCGGATATATTGATTTCGATATACTTGGAGACATGATCGTTATGGATATGGACAACTACTCAACCTATGTAGTTGTGGAAGATGAAGGAATCTGCTTTATCCATTGGATAATAGTGCTTTTGCTTATAATAAGTATCCTTACAGTAATAATCTATTATGTAAGAAAAGACAGAGATAGTAAAGAAAAGGTAAGTAAGGATGAAGAAGATGAAAGACGTTTCTTCAGGCTCCACCTTCTCATCGTTACAGGATCAAATATTGCGGGATTCATACTTGCTGTATTTTTCAGACACTGCAGATGGGATCTCCCCGCCGAACTGCTTAACTTAATCTGTACCATTCTTCTGGAGACTATTTTCTATAATGCCGCTAAAAACAGTAACGGTAAAAAGAAAGAAGCTGCAGGAACACAAAAAAACAATTAATACTTTCCAAAAGGAATAGTAAATGTAAAAAAAGGAATCGGAGTAATCCGGTTCCTTTTTAAATCTGTATTGTATAAGCGTTTTGACTTTTGTATTAGCTGTTTCCTTTAAGCTGCAACAGCTTTTCGATAAGTGTATCGATCTCGTTTTGAGAAAGAACTGCCTGATTATTGGCGATATCTCCTTCGAGAGCATCGATGGTCTCGTATTCCTTGATGGAATTTAAGGCATCGATAAGAGAGTCAATCTCAGGCTGGGAGAGAGCCACATTTACATTGGGCTTTAAGAGAGGAACATCCTTGACGGTATTGAGCGTACTTATGAGCTTGTCAATCTCACCCTGTGTAAGAATGACCTGGTTATGCAAAAGATCGGCTGAAATAGCATTATCGTCTGCGTAGTTCCTAAGAGTATTAAGAGCATCAACTATTGAGTCAATTTCTGACTGAGATAACAATTTACCCATAAATCACACCATCCTTCTTAAATTTTTATTTATTGTATCATATCACAAAAACAGCAAACAAGATAAAAGATTACTTATTTTCGTCCTCTGCTATGGCAGAATCGCTGAAAATATGTTCATCTCCCGCGGAGAGGTCCTCCTCGGGATGAGCTTCGAGATAGATATCCTCTGCCTTTTTGAAATGCTTATTGTAGAGCTTAGCCGCAAGAAATGCGGGAGCCGCAAAACAAAAGCAAAGCTCTAAGGGGAAGAGCCAAAGACCGACGTTTCCGATAAAGAAAAGGGAAAAGGGAACTGCTTCTGCGATGAGGATCAGCAGAGTAGCAGGGAAATGTCTGAATGCAAAAACAAAAGCGGTCTTTATAGTTTTAGGAATAGGATTAACAAATTTAGCCTGTATGGGATATACAAAAACTCCCACAAACATAATAAGAAAAGTAAATACCAGCACGCCGCCTAAGATATAGGGGCTAAGTCCCGTAGGGTTAGCATAGATAAGGAAATAATCAAGTCCGAAGAAGCCTGCGATCAAAAGGAAGATCAGCCAGATGATCGTGGACTGCTTGAAATTATCCTTAAAGGAGTGGAAAAACTGCTTGGCGATCCCGGCTTCCTCATCTCTTACAAGCTTAAGCATACAGTAGTGCATCGCTGTAAAGGCGGCGCCTGCGGTGATGACCGGAACGCAGAGGAGTAAGGTGAGCAGATTGACGATGACTATATCCGCCATCTTTCCAAGGGCTCTCATAAGGGGGCTGTCTAACTGAAAAATTTTCACTTTTAAAATCTCCGAAATACTTTAAATTTGGTTATATAATTATAGCATAGGAAAATTTTACGTTAAAGGATTTTATGTATTTTTAATATATGGGGAGTTAGTTTTGTGATAGAATAGTTTCATCAGACTTACCGGAAGCGGAAAAGACCCGGTAAAGTACTGATATAAGTTAAGGATAAAGAGATTTATCTTGAAGAAAAAGCAAAAGTATTTTAACGAGGAGTATATATGACACAGTATATTGTGACCGGAATGAGCTGCGCGGCGTGCGTGGCGAGAGTTGAAAAAGCGGTCTCTAAATTGGAGGGCGTAAAGGAAGTTTCCGTAAGCCTTCTTACAAACTCTATGGGAGTAGAAGGAGACGCCTCGCCGGATAAGATCATAAAAGCCGTCAGGGAGGCGGGATATGACGCGAGCCTTAAGGATGAGGGCAAAGCGCCGGGAGGACAAAGCTCTGACTTTAAAAACAAAAAGGGCAAGTCTTCTTATTTATCGGAGGAGGAAGCTTTAAAGGACAGGGAAACTCCCGTACTTATAAAAAGGCTTGTTGTATCGGCGTTATTTTTACTGCTTTTGATGTATATAACTATGGGACACAATATGCTTTCCTGGCCCCTGCCGCCTTTTCTAAAGCATAATCCTCTTACCTTAACCCTTACCCAGGCGATCCTCGCCGCAGCCGTTATGATAGTAAATAAAAAGTTCTATGTTAATGGCTTCGGAGCGCTTAGACATCTATCACCCAATATGGATACGCTCGTTGCCTTAGGTTCATCGGTTTCATACGGCTGGAGTATATTTATCTTTTATGAGCTCTGCAATATGGCTTTAAATATGGATGGCGGGGCTATGGATATGAGCGCGATTACGGATATTTATCACGGAGAGCTGTACTTTGAGGCGGCAGCTATGATACCTGCGCTTATAACCGTCGGAAAGTTGCTCGAAGCCTTGTCAAAGGGCAGGACTACTGACGCACTAAAGAGCCTTATAAAGCTTGCACCGAAGACTGCGGTTGTCTATAGAGATGAAACCGAGACGGAGATACCGATTGATGAAGTATCCGTTGGTGATGTATTTGTTTTGCGTCCCGGAAGCGCAGTTCCTGTTGACGGAGTAGTTTTATCCGGCGGGGGCGCAATCGATGAATCCGCTCTTACGGGAGAGTCGGTTCCCATAGATAAAAAAGAGGGGGACAGGGTAAGTGCCGCAACCATAAACCGCTCGGGGTATATGAAATGTAAGGCAACAAGAGTAGGAGACGATACGACTCTTGCCGGGATAATAAAGCTTGTATCCGACGCCGCAGCTACAAAGGCACCTATAGCGAGGATCGCAGATAAGGTAAGCGGAGTTTTTGTGCCGGCGGTTATGGGAATTGCTCTTATTGTTGTAATCGGATGGCTGATCGCAGGGGCGTCAATAGGAGATGCGCTTGCAAGGGGAATTTCCGTACTTGTTATTTCCTGTCCTTGCGCTTTGGGACTTGCGACTCCCGTTGCTATAATGGTTGGAAACGGCGTTGGGGCTAAAAACGGAATTCTCTTTAAGACCGGCCAGGCGCTTGAGATTGCCGGAAAGGTCAAGACGGTAGCCCTTGATAAAACAGGAACCATAACCAGAGGTGAGCCGGAGGTGGTTAAGGTAATACCTGCAGCAGGAGTTAGCGAGGATGAGCTTATTTCAAAGGCTTATGCTCTTGAAATTGCATCAGAGCATCCCCTTGCGGGCGCAATAGTCAGATTTGCTCGGGAAAGATCGGGTGGTGCCTGCCCTGCTTTTGAAGTGCATGATTTCGAGGCACTTCCCGGAAACGGACTTATAGGAAGGATTGACGACAAGGAAATAAGAGGCGGAAGCATCGCCTATATCTCTTCAAGGTTTGAACTTGAGGGTGATATAAAGAAAGCTGCTGATGAAATGGCAGATGAAGGCATGACACCTCTTGCCTTTGCACATGGAGATAAAGTTCTCGGGCTTATAGCCGTTGCCGATACTATTAAAGAAGATTCCGCAGAAGGTATAAAGGCCCTTAAGGCTCTCGGAGTCAGGGTTGTTATGCTTACGGGGGATAACGAGAGGACAGCGGCCTTTATTGCAAAGAAGGCGGGAGTGGATGATTTCGTAGCAGGAGTCCTTCCTGAGGGCAAGGAAGAAGTCATAAGAGAGCTTTCAAAACACGGTAAAGTTGCAATGGTGGGTGACGGAATAAACGACGCCCCCGCTCTTAAAAGAGCAGATGTCGGTATAGCTATAGGCGCCGGAACGGATGTTGCCATTGACAGCGCCGATATCGTACTTATGAACAGCACGCTCTCCGATGTGGCAGCAGCCGTTACTCTTAGCCGAAAGACACTTATAAACATAAGAGAGAATCTGTTCTGGGCTTTCTTCTATAATGTAATATGCATTCCGCTGGCAGCAGGCCTCTTCGGGCTTAAGATGAATCCTATGATAGGGGCAGCGGCTATGAGCATCTCAAGCTTTACGGTATGCATGAACGCCCTGAGACTAAATCTTGTTAAGCTAAAGAAATCCGGCAAGGAAGCGCCCCGGGCTTTAGGAGAAGAGAAAGCTTACGCGGAAGAAAAAGAAATAGTTAGATCGGATGACGATCGGAAAGAGGATGATAAAATGACAAAGACAGTTAAAATTGACGGAATGATGTGCGCACACTGCGAAAAGGCCGTAAAGAACGCTTTAGAGGCCCTTAGCTTTGTAGAGGAGGCTACTGCTTCACACGAAAAAAAGGAAGCGGTTATGACTCTTTGCGGAGAATACGATGAAGCCCTTGTTAAAAAGGCTATAGAGGATGCGGATTATACTTATATGGGAGAAATCTGAAAATTATAAAAAATGCGCTAAATACTCACACAATATTTTACAAAAAAGCTCCGACATGTTATTATAATAGCAATATTGTTGGAGTTTTTTTGACAATATTTTTCTTTTTGTTCTATAGTCGCAAAAGTTTTTGTATTGCTTTATTTTGTTTTTTGCCCCACCAAGTTCTACTTAAGTTTTGATTCATGTATTGAATCTTTTTAGTACTCGTCAAGGAGGAAGAAACCAATGGCTACAAACAACGAAACCCCTAAATCCAAGAAAGCTAAGAAAGGAATCTTTGACAGCATCAAGACGAAACTTATTCTTGTTATGCTGGCGGCAGCCGCTATACCGCTTCTAATTGTGATGATCGTCAATTACAAGACATCCACAAATAAAGCTTTAGCGGATGCTGAGAGAACTCTTGAGGCACAGGCCAGATATATTTCGGCGGAATACTCAGGTGTACTTCAGGAAAATGTCGATATGGTCAGATCTATAGCGGAGAATCCTACAACCATTGTTTATATGGAAGGAACCGCCGGTATCGAAGATGATGTAATGATCCAGATGATGCAGGCAGCAGATAAGATTCTGGATGATGGTTCTGTTATGGCAATTGCCGATGCATCCGGAATGCAGATTGTAAGATCCTCCGGTAATTGCGTAGACGTAAAGGAAAGAGAATACTTCCAGGAAGCTATGAAGGGAAATGTCTTCATTTCGAATGTTCTTGTAAGTAAGTCTACCGGTCTTCGCCAGATCACCATCGCTGTTCCTATTTTCGGAAACGACGGAAAGGTTATTGGTGAGGTTCAAAGAAACTACGATCTTGAAGCTTTACATGAGCTCCTTGCGAATGTTACCGATGATGCGTTTGTTTGTGACAGAGATGGAGTAATGGCTGCTCACGCACAGTTCTCCATCGGCCCCGATGACGACTATAATATGGCAGGCGCTCCTTATTTTGATAATGAGCAGGGAACCTTAATCGACAAGAAGTCTTTTGACAAGCCTCTTATAATGACATATTACAGAGATTCTCTTACAGGATATACCGTTGTTGTTTCGGATGATTACAATGCAACAATGTCAACCGCAAGAAGAGCCGCAACCATCGGTGTCCTTATCGGTATTATCATGCTTATCGTTGCAGCGGTTGTATCCGTACTTATGGCGATCAGCTTTACAAATCCCGTTAAGGCAGTTAACGATTCGCTTTCAAAGCTCGCCGACGGTAGATTTGCAAAGATCGATAAATTTGCGGGACGTAAGGATGAATTCGGAGAGATGGTTAGTAACACCAATTCCGTTATCGGAAAACTCGACGGAATCGTTGCCAACATCAAGGCATCCGCAAGTACCGTTGAGTCCTCATCCAATGAACTATCGGATATGGCAAATCAGATCTCGCAGACGGCGGAAGATGTATCCAATGCAGTTCAGGGTATTGCTACAGGAGCTACAGAGCAGGCTGAAGATATTCAGGTTGCGGTTGAAAATGTCGGCTATATCGGAGAAGCTGTTATTAACGTAAAGGATTCTTCTGCACAGCTTGAGCAGCTCGCCGGAAAGATGCAGAAAGCTTCCGAGGCATCATCCAACTCGCTTTCGAACCTTCAGGTTTCAAGCAACCAGATGACCGACAAGATAGATGAGATCTCCAATACCATCAGCGCTACTCAGGATGCTGTTACAAGCATCAACGAGAAGGTTGAAGGTATTACATCAATCGCTACTCAGACTAACCTCCTCTCCCTTAACGCTTCTATCGAGGCAGCAAGAGCAGGTGAGGCAGGACGCGGATTCGCAGTCGTTGCGGAAGAGATTGGAAAGCTTGCCGATGATTCCAAGAATATGGCTGACGAGATCAGAAGAGAGATGGATATCCTCCTTGCACAGTCAAAGGCTGCAGTTGCAGCGGCTGATGAGATCAAAGAGAGCAACCTTTCACAGCAGGAGGCTCTTGGCGAAACCTTAGAGAGCGTAAACAATATGCTCGGCGATATCGCAGATACCGTAAGCGGTGTAAATACCATCGTTCAGGGTGCAGATACCTGCGAGTCTTCTAAGAATGCGGTTGTTGATACGATGAATGCTCTTTCGGCAATCTCTGAGGAGAATGCAGCTTCATCCGAAGAGACCGGAGCTTCTATGGAAGAGCTGTCCGCTACAGTTATCACACTTGCCGGATCGGCTAACAACCTTAAGGATGTATCCGAGAAGCTTAATAAGGATATGAGCTTCTTTAAATAATTAAACACTAAATAACACATTTTGCTTTCATATCATACCTTTTGGAAACGGTGCGCGTGCGTAAGAGATTATGCATTGCGCACTGTTTCTTTTTGCGTTTCCGAGAAAAAGCGGCAATTGGGCTATCCTTTACACTTACCGTTTTGCTATAGCTTTACCCTATAACGAATCAAAGGTTTAAACGATTTTCCAAAAAACTTATTACTTGTTATCATATGTTCATCAAAAAAAACAAGGAGGAAACCAAATAGTATTTGGGAGAAAAAAGATTATGAAAAAATTGAATTTAAAAAAACTATTTGCAGGAGCGTTAAGCTTCGGACTTGCAGCAGCGGTCCTTGCAGGATGCGGAAACGCAGCTAAGACATCTGACTCAGGAAATGCAGGAAGCGATAAGCCTGTATCCGAGGAGAGCAGAGTATACAGAACCCTTGATGAGATCAAGGAAAGCGGAAAGGTAAATATCGGAGTATTCTCAGACAAGAATCCCTTCGGATATGTGGATGAGAACGGTGATTATCAGGGATACGACGTATACTTCGCAGAGAGGATCGGTAAGGATCTCGGAGTTGAGATCAACTACGTATCTACAGAGGCAGCAAGCAGAGTTGAGTACCTTGAGACCGGTAAGGTTGATATCGTACTTGCAAACTTCACAGTAACCGAAGAGAGAGCAGAAAAGGTTGACTTTGCTCTTCCTTATATGAACGTAGCTCTCGGAGTTGTTTCTCCCGAAGCAAACGTTATTACCGATCTTTCGCAGATAGGAAGCGACGATCAGGTGATCGTAATCTCAGGAACCACAGCAGAGACTTATCTTGAGAAGAACTATCCCGATATCAAGCTTCAGAAGTTTGACACTTACGCATCAGCTAAGACTTCTTTCGAGAACGGTACCGGAGTTGCATGGGCAAACGACAACACCGAGGTTATTGCATACGCTATCGAGAATCCCGGATATGTTGTAGGTATCCCTTCCCTCGGAAGTCAGGACACCATCGCAGCAGCAGTATCAAAGGGAAACAGCTCACTTCTTGATTGGCTCAACGATGAGATCGTAAATCTTGGCAAGGAAAACTTCTTCCACGCAGCATACGAAGCTACTCTTATCGATACCTACGGCGCTGATTACGAGGAAACCCTTGTTGTCGAGGGCGGACAGGTTAGCAGCGCACCTGCAGCTGATGAAGCAGCTTCCTCTGATGCGGCCGCTCTTGACATTGTTCCCGGAAACGGCGAGACCATCAAGATCGCAGCTTCACCCGTTCCTCACGCAGAGATCCTTGGAAAGGCTGCAGAGATCTTAAAGGATTACGGATATGAGCTTGACATCGTTGAGTTCGAGGACTATGTACAGCCCAACCTTGTAGTTGAATCCGGCGAGTTTGACGCTAACTACATGGAGCACATCCCTTACCTTAACAGCTTCAACGAGGAGCAGGGAACTCACATTGTAAATGCAGGCGGAATTCACTATGAGCCCTTCGGAATCTATCCCGGAACAAAGAACTCACTTTCAGATATCGCAGACGGAGATACCGTAGCTCTTCCCAACGATACTACCAATGAAGCCAGAGCACTTCTCCTTCTTCAGGACAACGGCATCATTACCTTAAAGGATGGTGCGGGACTTACCGCTACCGTAAATGATATCGTAGAGAACCCCTACAACATCAAGTTTGTTGAGCTCGAGGCAGCACAGGTTGCAAGAGTCGTTGATGAGGTTTCTTACGTAGTACTTAACGGAAACTACGCTCTTGAGGCAGGATATTCGGTAGGTAAAGATTCAATTGCATACGAGGCCAGCGATTCGATCGCCGCTAAAACATATGTAAACATCATCGGAGTACTTGAAGGAAACGAGAACGCTGACAAGATCAAGGCTCTTGTAACCGTACTCAGATCTGATGATATCAAGAAATTTATCGAAGATACTTATGACGGAGCAGTTATCTTTTTTGAAGATTAAACAGTAAACAGTGGGAGGGGCCAAAAAGCCCCTCCTTTTATTTCTTTACGGAAGCTTTTGCAAATACTGATAATTTGGAGACGGATATGAGTGTTATTGAGATCAGGAATCTTGTAAAAACCTTTGAGGTAGAAAATAACAAAATAGTTGCTCTTGACGGAGTAAGCCTTTCGGTGGAAAAGGGAGATATCTACGGGATCATCGGAATGAGCGGTGCGGGAAAAAGTACTCTTGTAAGGACCATAAACTATCTTGAAAAGCCTACGGAAGGCACTGTGCTGGTGGACGGCGTGGACCTTTCAAAGCTTCGTCCTGCGGAGCTTAGAAAGATGCGCGCACAGATTGGAATGATTTTTCAGGGCTTCAATCTTTTAGAGCAAAGATCGGTTCTCGGGAATGTCTGTTTTCCCTTAGAACTTGCGGGTAAAAGAAAACAAGAAGCCAGGGAGCGCGCAAGAGGGCTTTTAAAACTTGTCGGTCTTGAGGACAAGGAAAAGGCATACCCCTCACAGCTCTCAGGCGGTCAAAAGCAGAGAGTTGCCATAGCGAGAGCCCTGGCAACAGACCCCAGGATCCTTCTTTGCGACGAGGCAACAAGCGCTTTGGATCCCCAGACCACTACATCGATATTGAAACTATTAAAGGAAATAAACGAAAGGCTCGGAATAACCATTGTCATCATCACTCATCAAATGTCGGTTGTTACGGAAGTCTGTAATAAGGTGGCTATTATCGACGGCGGAAAGCTTGTGGAGTCGGGGAGTGTCGATGAGATATTCGCTTCGCCTAAGTCAGATGCAGCAAAGGAACTGATACTTGGAAAAGAGATCAGGTATGTACCTGTAGAAAAGATCGAAACTAAGCATGCGATCCGTATTGTGTTTAAAGAAAACTCGGCCTACGAGCCCGTTCTTGCAAATCTGATTCTTAAAACAGGTCAGCCGGTTAATATCTTAAAGGCCGATACGAGAAACATAAACGGACGTGCCGTTGGTGAGATGATCTTAGGTCTTCCCGAGGATGAACAGACTAAGAATACGATCATCGGTTACTTAAAAGAAACGGGACTTATTGTAACGGAGGTATCTGAAAATGAATATACAAGTGCTTAATATGCTGCTTATCGGGATCAAGGATACCCTGTATATGACCCTGGGCTCGGTAATCATTGGTTACATTCTTGGACTTCCTCTTGGAGTAATTTTATATACAACGGGTAAAAACGGATTAAAGCCCAATCCTATCATCTACCGAATAGGGGATTTTGTCTGTAATATCATAAGAAGTATACCTTTTTTGATCCTCTTGATACTCCTTATTCCCTTTACAAGATTTGTAGTAGGGAAAAGCTACGGCTCTACAGCGACTATCGTGCCATTGGTTATCTGCTCCGCGCCTTATATCGCGAGAGTCGTTGAGGCTGCTTTAAACGAGGTGGATACAGGAGTTATCGAAGCGGCAAAGGCTATGGGGGCAAGCAATATCCAGATAATCTTTAAGGTACTTTTAGTAGAAGCGAGAACTTCTCTGATCGCAGGATTTACCATCACAACCGGAATACTCCTCGGATACTCGGCGATGTCCGGAACCGTAGGCGGAGGCGGACTCGGAGATATTGCTGTAAGATACGGCTACTACAGATGGCAGACAGATATTATGATAATCACGGTAGTTTTACTGATCCTTATCTTCCAGATCATACAAATGGTTGGAACCAAGGTCGCTACGAGTCTTGACCACAGAAAACATAAAGGAAACTAATATGGATGCTGAAGTACTAATATCATATTTTCCCTTGTACACAAAGGCTTTTGTACTAACGGTAAAGATCGGACTTATCGGGATCGGGATAGCCTTTGTAATAGGAATCGCTGCGGCGTTTTTCTCCTACTTCAAGGTGCCGCTCTTTAGCCAGCTTTCGAAGGTCTATGTGGAGCTTTTCAGAAATACGCCGCTCCTCGTACAGCTCTTTTTCATATACTTTGGACTGCCGAAGATAGGCATACGGATATCCGCGGAGGTATGCGGAGCAGTAGGACTTGGACTCCTTGGCGGAAGCTATATGGCGGAAGGCTTTAGAAGCGGACTTGAAGCTGTAGCCGGGTCTCAGACGGAGAGCGCTCTTGCTCTTGGAATGACAAGAGGGCAGATGTTTTTTAATGTTATCTTTCCCGAGGCCTTTTCTTTAAGCGTGCCGGCTATAGTAGCTAATGTCATCTTTCTGCTTAAAGAGACCAGTGTCTTTTCGGCAATAAGTCTTATGGACCTGATGTTTACGGCGAAAGACCTTATAGGACTTTACTATAATACGACGGAAGCGCTGTTTTTGCTTGTCATCTTTTATACCTTGATGCTGCTTCCGGTATCGATCCTTGGAAATCTTATCGAGAAAAAGGTTCGATATAAAATGTTCGGAGCGTAGAAAATCTGCTTTGGAGAAATAGTATGGGATTTGACGTTTTGTTAAAGGGCAGCAATATGCTGCGGCTACTTACGGGGCTTTGGGTGGCCCTTAGGATAAGCCTTATATCAGCTCTTATAAGTATAGTTTTGGGCGTAGCACTTGGAAGCCTTATGAGTTTAAAAAAGCCTGTGATAACGGTTATCAGCAGGATCTACTTAGAGTTTATCCGGATAATGCCGCAGATGGTTCTTTTGTTTTTGGTGTATTTTGGGACAACAAAGGCTCTCGGGATAAATATGTCCGCCGAGACGGCTTCTGTTATAGTTTTTTCGCTATGGGGAACGGCAGAGATGTCGGATCTTGTAAGAGGAGCTTTGGGAGGTATTCCGAAGATACAGTATGAGAGCAGCTTTTCCTTGGGACTTACAACCTTTCAGACCTATTTTTATATTATAATTCCTCAGATAATAAGGAGAATGCTGCCTCTTTCCATCAATCTGATAACACGAATGATAAAAACTACGAGTCTTGTGATGATGATAGGGATCGTAGAGGTTTTAAAGGTAGGACAGCAGATAATCGAGGCAAACAGGAAAAGCTCGCCTAATGCGGCTTTCGGTATATATGCTACGGTGTTTTTCATGTATTTTATTGTTTGCTACGTGATAAGTATGCTTTCAAAACATCTTGAAAAGAAATGGAAGAGTTAAAGATGGAAGAGATATTAAAAATAAGCGGCCTTACAAAAAGCTACGGAGACCTTGTGGTACTCGATCATATTGACTTAAGCGTAAAAAAAGGAGAGGTGGTCGTTCTTGTAGGAACATCCGGATGCGGAAAGAGTACTTTTTTAAGATGCATTAATGCTCTCGAAAAGATCCAGGACGGTAAGGTTCTCCTTGACGGGGAGGTTATTAACCCTGCGGGCGGAAAGCTAAATACCGTAAGAGAAAGAGTCGGGATGGTATTTCAAAGCTATGACCTTTTCCCGCATAAAACAGTTCTCCAGAATATGATCTTAGCACCCGTAAAGGTCAAAAAGGTCAGCAAGAAGGAAGCGGAAAAAGAGGCACTCGCGCTTCTTGACAGAGTCGGACTTTTAACCAAAAAAGACAGCTACCCCCACCAGTTATCCGGTGGACAAAAGCAGAGAGTTGCCATAGTAAGGGCTTTGATGATGCACCCTGAGATACTCCTTCTTGACGAGATAACGGCGGCATTAGACCCCGAGATGGTAAGAGAGGTCTTAGACGTAGTAGTCTCTCTGGCCAAAGAAGGACGGACTATGCTGATCGTTACCCACGAGCTTTCCTTTGCAAGGGCTGTGGCGGATCGTATGATATTTATTGATGGTGGAAAGATTGTGGAAGAAGGAGCTCCCGAGGACTTCTTTAACCACCCGCAAACGGAGAGATTAAAGAAGTTTCTGGATTCCTTTACATATTAGAAATATAAATTAAGCTGTTTTTTCTTCTTCTTTTTCGAGATTTGAGAGAGTGAAGAAGGCCATCTTATCGTTTAAGGTTTCTGCCATTTCTCTGAGGTCGCTGGCTGCCTGGCTGATAAGAGCGAAGGTTGCGTTAAGCTCTTCCATAGAAGCATTGGTTTCCTCGGTAGCGGCAGCGTTCTGCTGAGAGATAGCTGCAAGCTCTGAAATGATATCTGAAAAGCTGCTCTTTAAGCTGTTAAGAAGATGGATCTTCTCGGAAATCATTCTTGTGGAGCTGTCTACGTTATTAACATTTTCTACGACGCTGTCCATATCGTCCTTGGTAGAAGAGATGCGGTCGTTCTGTTTTGTCATACTCTTGCTTAACTCACCAATGGTTTCTACGCTCTTTGCGGATTCAGAAACAAGGGTCTCAACGATCTTGATGATGGAGTTTGCTGCATCCTTTGACTGCGCTGAGAGGTTACCAATCTCTTCGGCAACGACTGCGAAACCGCGTCCTGCCTCACCTGCTCTTGCTGCTTCGATAGAAGCGTTGAGTGAGAGGAGATGAGTCTGGTTAGCGATATCTGTGATCATTCCGGTTGCGTCGGCGATCTCTTTAACGGAATCGTTGGTAAGGCGGATCTGAGAGTCGATATCCTTCATTGATTCCATAATATTCTCGTTGCTTTCAATAAGATTCTTTAAAGTGTCAACAGTACGGTTTGCGCCTTCAAGCATCTCATCTGCGGCGCCGGTAAGGGCTTCGATCCTGTCTGTAATCTCGTCGATACTGTTACCCATTTCATTTGTATTTGTAACTGAATTTTCAACGCTTTCAGCCTGAGAAGCAGCGCCGCGGCTGATATCCTCGACCGCGATGGTAACCTGCTCGGCTACAGAAGAAGCAGTAGCTGCAGAACTTGCGAGATTTTCTCCGGACTTTGTAACGTCGTCGGAGAGCTTCTTTGTTGCGCTGATAACGTCCTGTAACTTATCACGGACCTGCGCCGAGCTTGCTGCGATAAGACCAAGCTCGTCTTTTCTGTTGAATGTACGGCCGTGGATATAGAAATCAAGCTCACCGTCTTCAAGCTTTCCGAGGCTTTCTACGATATCTCTCATAGCTCTTGATGTAGTGCTTATAAGAACACGGGCTACAGCAAAGTTGAAGAGGAAGAAACCGATGAACGAAAAGAGAATCGCAAGGGCTGCCGATTTAAGGTTCTTGTCAACGATTGAAGTGTCGCGTCCCGCAAAGATCATACCGATAACGGATCCATCGGAATTTTTAAGGGGAAGATAGTAAGCGTACCAGTTCTGTCCGGCGAGGCTGAAGTTCTCTGCGAGATACTCATTACCCTTATTTAAAACCTCAGCTATAACGACATCGGAAGCCTTGGTATTTTCCATGCGCTTTCCGGTCTCGGGATCCACTAATGAAGTGATGTAACGGGTATCGCCGTAAAATACGGTAAAGTGCATTCCGGTATTCTTGTTTAATGCATCAAGCTGTGACTGGAAGGTATCGTGAATTGAAACTCCGCCCTTTAAAAGCTCGTTTTTGTCGTTAAGGGCAAAATCACCTGTCCACTCGTGTGCCAGTTCATCTTCGATAAGTAATGCTGCTGTCTTAAGGCCTTCCTTGAAGGAAGCGAAGTATGCCTTTTTGATGTGATTGAATCCTATGATTCCGACTGTTGCGGACATTGCAAGCGCCAGTACTGTGGCGATGAGGATTATTGTACGGACCATGTTTCTGCTTTTCTTATTCATCCTTTTTTCTTTTCTCCTTTCGGGTGAATACATAGTTAATAAGCAACAATTTAATTTCCGGTAAAAAAATAAGCACAGGGACTCAGACCTGTGCTAAGAATTTATCAAGTAAAACATCTACGATAAATGCAGCTGGCTGACATTTTAAAGTCCCTTTAGCTTTGCGTCACAGGTTTTCACCTGCTTTGCCAAATGTGTACTTGTATCAAAGACTTAAAACAAGCGGGATAAGATCCCCCTGCTTGATTTAATATTTGATCATCAAACTTTTATTAATATAAAGGTGGGGGTTACCCCCAAGTCAATATTTTTTTATAAAATATTTTATATTTTGTTAGTTTTTAATAAACCGGTTTACGTAATTCGGTTTTCTCTTTAGTAAAATTTACTATCGCTTATACCCTCGCTTTTGACACCCCAATCCCGTCCCCCTGTGTCATTTTGACACCCCAACCCCGTCCCGGGGGTTCATTTTGACACCCCAACCCCGTCCCGGGGGGTCATTTTGCGGCTATAGAGAGCGGCTATATCAAACTATAAATTGATAGTATTAGACGATAGAAGAGGCGGATGTTACCATAATTGCATAAAGAAAACAAATGACTTTACAGGTACTGGCTGCCTTTCAGAGAACGGAGTGATATATATGAAAGAATTGTTAGCGTTTGGAGATTCAAATACATGGGGACTTGTTCCCGGAAAGAATTTAAGTAACAGATATCCCAGAGACAAAAGATGGACAGGAATCTTAGAGAACAGACTTGAAGGAGTAAGAATAGCCGAGGAAGGGCTTTGCGGGAGAACAACGGTCTTCGAAGACAGAACAAGGCCGGGACGAAACGGCGCAAAGGAACTGCCCGTACTCTTGGAAAGCCACTATCCTGTCGATGGAGTAATACTGATGCTTGGAACCAACGATTGCAAGTCCTACTATAACGCATCTCCGGAGGAAATCGGAGCGGGGGTTGATAAATGCATTTTAGAGATAGCAAAGTTTATTGAACCGGAAAACATTCTGCTGATTTCTCCTATCTATCTCGGGGAGGATGTCTGTTTACCCGAAAAGGATCCGGAATTTGACAAAAAGTCCATCGGGACAAGCAAGGCACTTAAAAAGGTCTACAGCGATATAGCAAAGAAAAGAGGAACCAAGTTTATCGCGGCTTCCGATTACGCAAGCCCCAGCAAGGTTGACGACGAGCATTTAAGCGAAGAAGGCCACGAAAAACTGGCACAGGCTATTTTTGAAGTATTAAAATAATGACCCCCCAACCCCGTCCCGGGGGGTCAAAAAGGAGTAAAAATGGGAAACGTTGAAAATGAAGCAAAAGAGATAAGCGCAGAGGATTTTTCAAAACTGGACTTTTCTAAAATCACGATAGTTGATGCGAGGGAGCCTGATGAGGTCCTTATCCATGAAATACCGGGAGCACTTAATGTACCTTTCAGCAAGATAGGAACGGAACTTAAGAATGTGCCGAAGGACAAACCTGTATATGTTATCTGCAGAACAGGGGATTTTAGCGGCGAGATTGCTGAAGTACTTGCTGACAGAGGTTATGATGCAACGAATGTCTTAGGCGGATACGATAAATATAAAAAATTTGAAAACCGGGTTACTGCCGAGGCCATTTACATTGATGCCAAATCTCTTAGATGCCCCGGGCCTATCGTAAAGGTTGCGGATACTTTAAGAGATAAGCCTGCGGGAACAAAAGTAAATGTTGAGGCTACCGAAGAAGCGTTTGCATCAGATATAAAGGTATGGTGCGAGAGAACGGGAAACAGCCTTGATGAACTTGTTACCGAAGAGGGTGTAATAAAGGTTAAAATAACCAAAGGTGAGCCTGCTAAAGAATCTGCTTCAGAAGGAAAGGCTTCTGCATCCGACAAAAACGATGATAAAACTTTTATAGTTTTTAGCGGAGACCTTGATAAGACCATCGCATCATTTATACTTGCCAATGGCGCGGCCGCTATGGGTAGAAATGTAACTATGTTCTTTACTTTCTGGGGACTTAACATTTTAAGAAGCGCCAAGAAAGTAAAGGTACGTAAAGCGTTTATCGAGAAGATGTTTGGATTTATGATGCCAAAGGGATCGAAGAAGCTGGGTCTTTCAAGGATGAATATGTTTGGCGCAGGTCCTAAGATGATCAGATGGATCATGAAAAAGAAGGGAATTTCTTCCCTTGAGGAACTAATAGAGGACGCTAAAGCCCACGGTGTAAGAATCGTTGCCTGCCAGATGTCAATGGATATTATGGGTATCAGACAGGAGGAACTGATAGACGGAGTCGAGCTGGGGGGAGTAGCTACTTTTATAGGGGCAGGAGAAAAATCAGACATCAGCTTATTTATATAAAGCTTGCATAGGAGAGACATCATGAAAAAGGCATCAGCTGTAAGGAGAATACTTGTATCGGTAATAACAATTCTGTTCCTGTTTGGTTTAAAACTCACTTCGTTTGCAGAGGAAAGTGAAAATAATCTGCTTAATACGAATGTGACATTAACGGTAAGCCAGAATCTGTCGGTAAGTACAGACGGAAATAAACTTTCGGTAAGCGCTTTGGTTACAGATGATGAAGGGCAGGAAATCGACGCTTCCGGTGCTCTTAGTATCTATTATAAAAAGGCAACGGATTCAGATTATAAGAAGTTTACTTCCAAAAGCCTTTCGGTATCGGACGGACAAATTTTTTACATATATGCGGACTTTGCAGGAAACGATGTTTACGCCGCTACAAAAAGTGAAGAGATCGTTATAAACGTTAAAAAGTTTGCCTCTTTAAAGGGAAACTTAGAGGCAAGCGCCACAGTTTCCGGGAAGGCGACAGGAGCCATAAATCTCTCGGAATCATACGCCGATTTCAATCTTGTAACGGATCTTGCATACTACAGACAGGGAAATCCTGCTACAACTGTAGTCTCCGGCAAGTCAATAACAGGACTTTCCGAAGGAACGTATTATGTTTCCGTTCCGGCAAGACAGGAAGGCAATCAGATTTATATTTTTTCGGGAAATCAGTCTGTCAAGATTGAAGAAGGCGCGCAGCCGGTTATCAACAAAGTAACGTTTGTAACCGATGAGAATGTCAATTGGAGTCAGACGTATTTTGAAGCGGAGGAAGGAAGCGGAAGAACATTTACATCTTTCCTAAAAGCTGCTGTTCCGGAAAAGTATCATATTACCGGGGTATTGGCTGAACCTGCGGAGAATGCAGATGTAAGCTACTATGCTTCGACAGGGGAGGTTAGTGTATCAAATATAAAGGGAAGTGTTTCGATAAAGGCTTTGTATGAGAAAAAGTCCGTTCCTTCGAAAATAGAACTCAAAAGCGTAAATCCGGGTAAGGATGGTCTTTATTCCGAGGAAAATGCAGCAATACAATTTACTATAGCCGTTGTAGTTACAGATGAGGATGGAAATGCGGTACCTGATACAAAGGTGTATTTTAAAAGCGATAAGAAAGAAGTATCCTATACATCCGCATCAAATACGGATGGGAATGGTATAGCGGAAATAAAATACAGCTACGGAGTAAATGACGGCAAGGATAAAGCGGATTTTGAAAGTATTTTTTCTTTTACGGCAGATTTTGCTAAAACGGAGCTCTCTGTACCGGTACATCTTGTCGTTCAAAAAAAGGCAGACCTTGTTTTATATGAGAACCAGATATTCGGAGCTTTCCCGGAAGAGAAAAACGGAAAGGTAACAGGAGTACCCGAAGGTTATGAAATCTGGACCGGCGATGTTCATCAGGGCGCTCTTGTAACCGGAAGCGGAAGCTGGGAGAAAGCTACTGACGGAGAGTTTACGGGCCTTTCCTCCGGACAGCATGTATTAAGAGCAGGCGAAATATTTGATGATACAACAAATACTTTTTATTTTGCCTCAAACTACGCTGACTTCTTTGTACCGAGAGCGAACTGGACTTTAACTGTAGATGAGGCAGCTTCCGAAAATGTCATCCTTACAGGAGATGCGGTTTTGCTTATAGGACCCGGACAGACGGTTTATATATCTGTAAAGGCTGCCGATGGTTATAAGATTAGCGGTATCGAATTTGATAAGGAAAAGTATGTAAGCGGAAATGCGGTGTATTATCCGGAAGAAGGATATTTTAAGATTGACGGAATCTTTGGAAATGTAACAGCGAAGATACTTTCTTCCAAGGATGAGAGCAGTGTTGCGACAGGCGATGCTGAGGGCACCGGGGAGGGAGAGGCTTCCGGAGGCGCTAAAGAGGAAGAAAAGTCTGCACCAGGATCTGTGGGAGAAGGTAGCAGTTCGCCTGCGGCCGAAGTAAGACCGCAGGAACAGACTCTGGGAGAAATTCTTGGAAATATTGCCGGAAGAAACGAAGTCGGAGCCGTAACAAGGGACGGCCTGGCAGATATAACGGAAGTAGGTGCGGTTACGAGAGACAGCTTCGCAGGCCAAGCTGAGGTAGGCACTGTCACAAGAGACAGTCTTTTGGAGGAGACTTCCGTAACCGAAAAAATCGGCGATACATCTGCTCCGCTTGCGCAGACCATCGGCGGAAACGATAATACCCTGATTGCAAAGAGCGAAAGCGCAAATCATGCGCAGGCTTTAAAGAGACTTCTGATAGCGCTGATCGTAGTAGTAGCTCTTTCTGCCATCGGAACTGCTGTAACCATTGTTTATAAAAAGATTAAGAAGCAGTAACAAAAAATGACACCCCGGGACGGGGTTGGGGGTTCATTCACGGTTGTAAAAGAGCAGTTTTTGTTGCATAATGATAAGAAAAAAGCGATAGAAGAAGCCATTCGGATCTGTATTGAAAATGGCAATCTTACAGAAGAAGAGGTAAGAAGGTATTACTGATTCAGATAGTGGAATGTGTTTTCCCCGGTGGACTTCACCGGGGATTTTTCAGGAAGTGGAGCTTATGAAATTATACTTTATAAATGGAAGCAAACAAAAGAAACTGCTCTTGGAATCGGATTATCCGGACGATATTTTTGATGCTGTCCTTGGCTTCTTTGAGGAGCATGGAAGATTTCCGCACATACTTAGGGCAGATTCCAAACCGGATGGCGTACGGGTTACATTTGAAGGCAGCACCGAATCCTTCCTTATAGAAGAAGTATCAGACGAAGAAACTAAAGAACTTACAGATATATTTTCGGAGTATTAAACCCCGGATAATAGGGCTTAAAAAAGATGAGCATATGACCGAAGCGCAGCCGGGGCTGCGAAACTGAGGAAAATCCGTCCCTAAACGCTCCTTCTTATTGTTAATTTAAAACATTCTTTACGATAGGATAATGATCTGATACAATAATATGTTAGTTATAACTATTGTTATTTATATGAAGTTAAACATAAATTGTGCTAAATGAAAGCACCGAATGTATAGAAAAGGATGAAATGGAGGCAGGAATGGATATGTTGAAAAGGAGCATTGTATAAACAGGAATACAAGATGAGAATTACAGTAAAATAGGCGAACGATAATAATAAATGGGAGAAAAAACAATGTATTGCAGTAATTGCGGCGCTGAAAACAATGATAATGCAAGTTATTGTGTTAAATGCGGATGCCGATTGAACGCCGGTAATCCGGTGAAGGATAAGCATAAAAGGAATAAATCCTGGAAAATATATATGGTGCTGACTGCACTTGTATTAGTCGTAACCATAGTGATTGCGTCTGTTTTTGACCTTTGGCCGTGGAGCCATGAAACTTTTGATGATGTGAAACGGGTGACTGATGATAATGTGTTTGAAAAAGACACACAGAAGGACACACTATCTACTTCGACAGATGGAGGGGATGCTAATGACACATTCTCTTTGGATGCCATCGTTGAAGAGTGCCCGGATTGTCAGGCAGCGATCGAGACTTATATTGAAATGATTAGATTGGGGCATGATATAACTGCCACGAAAGAAGAATTTGAAGAACTTGAAAATCTTAAATGTAGTCAAATGCAACATTTCTGCACTGCCCATACTATTTATGTTGAAAATGTTCCATATGTGTTTCGCGGTGGTTCTGGGGTATACACAGGAGACTGGGTGGGAGCAGGCCCTTCCGGTAAGGGTACTTACATCGGAAATGTATATGGAAAAGTGGTTACATACACTGGCGACTGGGGATTTGGAGTACCTAACGGAGAAGGTGAGTTATACGCAGAGAGTGGCTATCTCCGCGGATGGGATATGATATACAGTGGGGAGTTTAAAAATGGGAAGCGCGATGGTACAGGTTCGTGGCAGGAGTATTATGCTGATAGCGAAAAGGTTGTAAATCCCCAACCGGTATTACGCATATATGATCAGGCGGTTTACAGTAATGATATGCTTACTGATTGGATCGATTGTGTGGATTATGATGCGAATACAGGAGAGATTCTTCAATATTCAAAAATGATGACTAATGAAAAAGGCGAACCTATTATGGGTACTACATGGGGAAAGAATGACCTTAGTCCTGAAGAACAAAAAGTGGTGGATGCCATAGGAACTGCGATTATCTGCGGAACACTGATTTATATCGTCGGAGAGGGCGTTAGATCAGTTACCGATCCACATTATGCCGACAGCATTTATAAAGGACAAACTCCTGAAGAGGCAAATGCTGAATTGCAGCAGTATTGGGCAGAAAAAGATGCCGAGGAAATTGAAGGGCAGTTAAAGAAGAAAAAAGACGAGCTTGCTGCCAGAGCAGATGATGAGCTTAGTAGATTAGAGGCGCAGGGTATATATAGTGGTGATGAGTATGCCGGATGGAATCGTCAGTTTTATGAAAACGCGGAAGAATGGTAATACATAACATGGAGGTATAAATAATGTTCTGTTCAAAATGTGGAAATGAAATTCAAAATGGTGAAAAGTTTTGTTCAAAATGCGGTAGTCCCATTGAGGGAGAAACTGCGCCGCTCGCACAAAATCAGCAGGGCGTAGCAACGGCAGAAAAGAAGGATTATAAGAAAATCATTTTGCTCGTCACGATTTTGGTTTGTGTGTTGTTGATCGCTATTTTGGCAATCAGTAAAATAACCCATAAAGCAGATAATAAAGTAGACGGGAATGAGGGAGATACGTTGAGCACCGACACAGAAGAAAAGGAAACCAAAAAGAAGAAAGATAATGGTTTTAAATCGATTGAAGCAGTAATGGACGCGGTTTTTACAGCTGCTTACAATAACGATGTGGAAGCTGTTGTTGCATGCTTTCCGAAAGAAATGGAATCTCATGCAATCCAGATTTATAATGACTTCAGAGGTCAAAACTACTCCACGGAAAATAATTTTTTCAACTTTATAAATCTCAATCCTAATAATGAATATCAATATGAGATACAGGAAGTTGTGAATCTTGACACGAATCCTGACTTGCGACAACCGATGTGTACTGTTACAAAACAGACCCTGCAGGATGATTATGGATTAATTGCCGATGAGGTAGATCAGGTATCTGTTGCTTCAACCGGCAGATATTATCAGGCGGAGACAAATGGGTACGTAACGGATGGTTCCAAGGTCTTTATGTTGGTTGCAAAGATAGGCGATTATTGGTATTTGGTTCAATGCAATGATGCATGGAATAGTGAGTGGTGTGTGGAATGATATATGCATCCATAGAAATATGATAATAGAGGTAAATGAGTGTATTGTGGAAATTGTGGCACACAGAATGATGATCATGCTAATTATTGCATAAGATGTGGAAATAAACTGGGGAAGAAAAGTTCTAAAAGCGCAAAGAGGAAGAACTTAAAATGGATATTGCCTGTGGTTCTGCTTGGCGTTGTTGCATTGGCAATAGGCGCGGTCAGATTATATCCGGTATTTTTTAAGACAGACACGGATGTAATAACGGAAGATAAAGGAGCTGCAGATAAAGATACAGCAGAGGATACGCAGGCAGCAGTTGTTTCCCCTGCTGTAAATCTTAGCGAAACTATAACACCGGATATAACAAGTGCTGAAAGCACGCCGGGGAATGGCAGTGCGATAAATAATGAAAGCACCACAGGTAATGACAGTGAATCAGACGGTGAGAGTACTTCGGATAATTCCGGTGTGCCGGGTGGTGAAACGGCGGAGACCACGGGGTCATGGCATAATTCCACCGAGTCCCACGACATTACAATCAACTCTATCCTAAAGTATGATGGCAATGCTATCTTCAACTTCAACGATACTGTTGCTGTCGGTGTCTACGGACAGAATGGTATCATCTCCACTACCGAAACAGAAAGTGGTTTCATTCTTTCTGTCATTGATGAAGATTCCGTTAGAGTTACTTTCTATAATAACGGAACCGAGTACATCGTACCCTCGCAGCTTCTTGCTGAAATGTCTGCTGAAGATTATATCGATGAGACAGGTGCGACTGAGTACATCATCGACGGTTACGGAGACTGCTCTGATGGATTTGGCTTGATCCAGATGACATTGTCAAACGGACGCATTGTTCGTGCAGGCGTTCTTCACGAAAATGGTCAGCTTTATGCTGCGAACTTTACTACAAAGCCTGTAATCGCTGAGAACAATGTCAACTTCCGTCTTAAGATGGAGCCAATCCTTGAAGCGAGCAACATCACACCCGATAACCAGACTTACACAGATCCTATCTACTATCCTATAGTTCCTGTCGCTGCAAACGAGAGAACCGATGTAGACTTCTGGGTAAATCAGGCAAACGAGCTTGTACAAGATGATTGGACAGATGCCCACAAGGTAGAAGTCTTCTATGATTACATCATCGATAATTTTGCTTATGATTATTGGGTTATCGGTCACACTGACGCCAACAGTCGTACATTCTATCATATGGACTATACAGGCACATACTTCACCAGTAATACCCACGTCGGCGTCTGTGAAGATTTTGCCAACATTCTTGCCATCATGTGTCGTGCACAGAACATTCCTGCGACAAAGATAAACACGAGCGCCCATGCTTGGAATTACATCTACATCGCAGATTATGGCAGATGGTTGACAGTTGATGTCACAAAAGACCTTGCCTACGGATGTTACTCCGAAGATGTTACTGAATGGACATCGTTGTCTAACAAGCGTTACGCTAATATTGATAATGTATCAGGCAGCAAGTTTGCATCGGACTGTACCGCAGGTATCGGAAACCGGGATGACATGGAACGATACGGCAAGATTCCTGTTGAACAACAATAGAACCCACCTTTTCCCTGCCTGAGATTTGATATCGTGAACCCGTGAGAAATCATGGGTTCTTTCTTTTGCAAGAAGTTCAAAAAGATTTGACGATTGGTTCAAAGGGACAAAGCTGTCTTCCTCTTCTTTGTGAAAACAATAAGCTCGGAAGAGGCGACTAATAAGGAATAGTTTTGAAAAAAAGAATATTATTTGGGTGTTATGCAATGGTACTTGCTATTATCGGCGATTATCTGCTTGGATACGGTACGATCGGCACAACATCAGATCCGGATGCCTATTAGGCATATGCATCCTGCCGGTTGTTTTTAATGAGGGAATGGAAGCAACGGGAGATATTGAAGCATCTGCCTAAGGTCTGGATTCCGGGGCAGAATCACTTGGGTGGCTCATATTGTATTTGGTTTGTGCACTAACTCTTACAGATAAGAAAAGATGATTCTTTGTTCCACGCTCCGGAATGATAGAACATTACAGACATTCCCATAGCGACTGTCCAGCCAAGCGGCCAGGCAAGCCATATACCTGTTGTCCCGAAGAATACGGACAATATCTTAGCAAATACAACACGAAGTATCAGGTCGGTGAATGTCGCAGCCATAAACTGCTTCATCATTCCTGCACCCCTCAGTACACCGTCGGAAACGAGTTTTGCGGATACAACAAAGTAAAACGGCGACAGTATCTGCAAGAACCTTATGCCGACCTCCATTGCTGTTCCTGTCGGTTCGTCAAGGAAGATATACACAAGATATTTCCCTGCGAGCAGATAGGCAGCCGTGAGCGGTATGCACAGCACCCATACGAGCTTTATGCCTGCCTTGAAGCCTTCCTTTACTCTCGGCAGCTTATTTGCTCCTATGTTCTGGGCAGTAAAGTTAGATACGCCATTCCCCAGAGTTGTGAGCGATGTGATGACGAGGTTGTTCAGCTTTACCGAAGCGGCATAGCCTGATGTTGCCGACAGATATGAAGCTCTGCTGCAATATACTCGGAACTGCTACCGCTGCAATCTTGACGAGCAATCTCCATGAGAAAGGCTTGGCTTTTCCCTCCGTCTCTATTTTTGCAAATCTCTTGAATACAACAACCATTGCAAGAATACAGCTTATCCCTTGACAGATGAAGGTAGCCCACGCAACTCCCGAAATGCCCATGTGAAAGGCGGTAACGAACAGTATATCTGCACCGATATTTGATACTGATGAAGCCGCAAGGAATATGAACGGCGTTTTTGAATCGCCGAGTGCGCCACATTATAGAAGAAAACGAACGGAAGTCCCCATATATATATGTCAAGGTACAGCTTTGAATCCGACAGGATATTATCGGGAGTGTGTATCAGCCTTAGCAGACCGTCAGAAAAGACAAGCCCTCCGATCATAAGCGCAAGACACAAAACACCGCCCGAGATCAAGGTGGTATAGACAGCCGTTTTCATATCCTTCAAACGTTTTGCACCGAAAAGCTGGGATACAATCACCGAACACCCGATATTGCAGCCGAACGCAAA
>CADATP010000027.1:0-13067 GCA_902790935.1 uncultured Lachnospiraceae bacterium
TAAGCTGGGCCCGGTCCCTTTCTCGTGAAGGGCGATGGCATGTCTATTTCCGCTAAATCATATTGTCCCTTCTCGTTGGCAATGGAACCTACGACAAGTGCACGGACAGTATCTGCCATTTTCGCCACTCTCTCATTTGAGCCGCCATGCATAAACGCTGTACTGTTACCAACGGATTTAATGATAAGGACATCATTCTCGTCTGCGATGTTATCCAGCGCCATCCCATACTCCGAGAAGGTTGCAGATGAACATGCTTCCATCGTGCCCACCGACATCGTCCAGATTTTAATGTCTTTATGCTTTTCTATTGCATTACGAACATCATCTATGAGATCGTCCGGATAAAAATCTTCTTTTCTGGGATCCGGCGCGATAACTGCCTCAAGCATCATTACACCGTCAGTAGCTGTATACCCTGTGCCATTTAGCTCATCACTGTATTCAAGGACAGAAGCCACCATTGATCCATGGCTCTTATCCTGCAGCGCTCTCTCATAATACTCTTCTGATTCAGGAAGAAGCCAGGGCGAGAGATACCTATTCTTCTCAATTCCACTATCGAGCACCCCTACGACAGGATACTCTTTTCCTTCTTCAGGGCTTTTGACCGCCGGAACAACTATACCATCCAGAGTATCCAATGTAGCTCGAATAGGAATTGCTTCTTCCACGAAAAGAACGCCCTCGAATCCACGAACCATCTCCATCTCTTCAAGACTATCCAGAGATACTCTGTAAAGGCACATATCCGATGAGTATCTGGTTTCCTTCTCGATCGGAACGCCATTGGTATCGCATTGATTCTTAAACAATGTCTGAGCAAGCCGATTCCTGTGCTTATCCTGATAGTCGATCAATACAACTCGATATGCCTTATTATCAGGATTGTAAGCTCCGCGGATAGCTTCAAAAGGCTGCATATCCGCTATGGATGAAATCAGCTTAGCGGAGCCTTGTGTGTCCTGGAGTGCCCTATTAATATTGGAAATCAGCTGATCTGACGCCACAATAGACATCAGCCTCCTGGTTTCTTTTGATCCACTTTGGTTATCGTCACTATTTGTTTCGGAAGCAGACTCAGGAGAAGAAGCCTCTTTCTCAGTTCTATCGGGTTCTATGCCGATTACGTTAGCATTATTGTCACTGTTGAGAAGATCTACCACTGCCTTGCGATGAGTCTTTGCGAGAGCATCCTCCGTAATGATTGTCGTCATAACCATAGGAAGCTCATGCTCTTCCTGCTTATAAGCCTCAAAGCTTGCCGAAACCTTCGCCATGCTGCCGGAAAGTTGCTGGGCATGCTGAGTAAGAGCATCGCCCTCCAAAACCCATTTAGGCGGAGTCTTGCTTCCTCCGGCCTCTGTCAGTTGCTCGTCTACCTTTCTTTTTTCGAAGAATTTAATCGGAAGCAGTTTTTCCATCACTTACTCACTCCCTTTCCCAAATAGTTTCTTACTGTTCTGTCAGATACAGATAACGCTTTAGCTATCATTTTCTGCGGAGCACCATTGTCACTTAAATATTTCACAAGTTCTTCCTGACTGTAATTTCCATGATTCTTAAACAGGAAAATCTCCATTAGATAATCAATAATTTCGATTTCCTTTTTCTTCTGCAGGACTATTTTCTTTAACATATTCTGGACGATATCCTTGATATCAGAATATGAGAGCCCCTCCAGTGCTTTAATAATTGACTTCCACTGAGAATCCGTAATTCCTGAATCATCTGCGACATCAGGGAACTGCTCAATAAATCTGCGTATTTCCTCAGCTCCCGGCTGCGGAAGTTCGATGATCGTCTGGAACCTTCTCCACACAGCAGTATCAAGCATACCGGCATGATTTGTCGCCGCAATAAGAATTCCCTCCTGTGCAAAATCATCGATGTTTTGAAGCAGGCTGTTAACGACCCTCTTCAATTCTCCAAGCTCATGGGAATCATCTCTTGCCTTTGCAATCGCATCAAATTCATCGAGAAACAAGATACACGGTTGCTTTTTCGCATACTCAAAAATACGGTGAATATTCTTCGCCGTATTACCCAAAAGAGATGATATCAAAGTGTCGAACCTTGCAGTAATAAGCGGAAGTTTTAGTTCTGAAGCAAGATATTTTGCTGCGCTTGTCTTTCCGCATCCAGGCGGGCCATACAAAAGCAACGTGGTTCTGAAATCCAATCCCATGGACATCATTTTATTTTTACTCTTTATGGTGTCCTTAAAGTCATCCAGCATATCCTGTACAGATTTGCTTAAAATGATATTATCCACTCCAGGTGCGTAATCTATCTCTGCAATATCAAGTCGGCTCTCCTGATCGACAGGCATTGCTGTCAGTGTATCCATAACAGCTTGACCGCTACCCATCTTATCCAACACAGAAAGAATGCGGCTGCTTCCCCGCTTCTCTCCGTCATCATTCATTTTTTTGGCAAGGAGACGAGAATAGCTTGCGACTTTTGTCGGATCTTTCCTCATACCGGCTTCTATGATTTTTGCTATCTCTGTATAATACATAGACGCCTCCTTTCAATTCAGTTTAAGTATATCATATCACTTTCCGCTTTTCAATATATTTGTCACTTATTCTCGAATTATGACGATGTTATCGTCATAATTGACGATATTAAACCGTTTTCGCACATAGCAAAAACCGCCTCAAAGCTCAAATGCTCTGAAAGCGGTTTTCAATTCTGTCTGCTGTATGCTAAACACCTTTGTTCAGTCCAACGACTCCAATCGCATGCTGTGTTTTATTTCTTTTCACCATATGGTGCTGTTTCTTCCGCCACCATCAGTGTTTCATGATGAGCAGAGAAATCATATTTGACCGATTTGTTCTTGCCCTTTGACTTGGTGTACTCTGTGCTTTCACGACTATTCACAGTAATATTTGAACTCATTAGTTCAGCCTGCTTGATCACCGTGTCAATTGCGCTCTTCGCCTGCTCAGGCGGATACTTGTATTTCCGCAACAGATGCTTGACCTGAGTCCTCATATACGCACGAGCGGACTGCTTCTTATCCCAGTCAACCGTACGGCTCCTGCGAATCAAATCCGTAAGCTCGTGTGCCATTTGCACTAATACCGGTTCTTCCATGTTACGGAGCACTTCCGGATCAGCGACCAGTGCATCATAGAAAGCGAGTTCCTCAACGCTCAACCCCTTCTCTTCACCAGCTTTGTATGCATCCGTCATCTCCTTGGACAAATTCAGCAGTTCCTCAATAACCTCCGCACTGGTGATCATCCGGTTGTTATACCGTTTCAGGACGCCCTGCATTTTTTCAGAGAAAAGCTGGGCCTTAACCACGCCTGTGCGGGCAAACACCTTGATGTTATCTTCGAGCAGGTTCCGCAGCATTTCCGCAGCAATGTTCTTGTGTTTCATCCGGCGCACCTGCTCCATATACTCTTCGGAGAGGATCGAGATCTCCGGATTCTTCTGGCCAGACTGTTCGAAGATATTCACAACACCATCCTGCTCGATAGCCTGTTCCAGCATCTTCAGGATACGAGCATTGACTTCGTTTGCTGTCACCTTGCCCTTACCAGCAACCTTGCAAAGACCAGCTTTTACACACTTGAAGAACTCGATCTCTTTCTTTTCCTGTTCATCCAGGAGACTCCGGCAGAGAGTCTCAGCCTGGCTGAGCGCCGTTGCTTCTATAATGAAGGACTTCTTCTCATCTTCCTCAAAGCCGAGGGCAAACTCTACTCCGTCCGCGATCGTCTTCAGGCGCTTCATATCGGAATCGCCAAAGAAATCCTTGTAACTAAAGCCGTAGAAGAAGTCACGCATAACTTCCAGCTTGGCCATGCAGACACCGTAGGCTGCCTGTAGATCCGGAACCTTGTCCTGATCGCGCCGCGTGTACTGACTGAGGGCCAGCTTCAATTCAGCAGCCATACCGATATAATCAACAATCAGACCAGCTTCCTTGTCTGGGAACACACGGTTAACACGGGCGATGGCCTGCATCAGTGTGTGTCCCTTCATCGGCTTATCAATATACATTGTAGACATGGACGGTACATCGAAGCCGGTCAGCCACATTGCGCAGACAAATACAAGTTGCAGACTGTCATTCGGATCCTTAAATCTGTCCTCTATATCTTTACCATCAGGCGTAATAGCCTTCATCTTTGCTCTATGTTTAGTTATATCAAGCCCATACTTCTTAAACTTTTCAACCTCATCATCGTTGTCATCACCGGATATAACTACAGCCATATCCACTTTGTTCATGTAATCAAGTATAGCAGTAAGCTTATCTCTATCTTCTTTGGTCTGTGCCTGATTTCTTTCCTTAGCAATTTCTTTCTTTTCTTCTGCCCAGTAATGCTGAACCAAGTCATACATCTTAACAGCAGTGAACTTATCAACGGATACAACCAAACCTTTACCAAGAAAGCCTCTTCTAGGAAAATGATGTGCTATATCTCTTGCAATCTTATCCAATCGGTCTTCACGCTTTATTACTTCCAATATCCTCGACGAAGCATTCTCCAGCAGACGTGTTTCATCCTCATTAAGGTTTTCGTCTTCAATGATATCGACTACATCATCGTCCAAGAAATCATTTTCAAGTCCAACCTCAGGAACTCTTCTGGAATAAAAGAGCGGTACTGTAGAACCATCCTCTACAGACTGAGCAAAGTTATATTCGGAAACGTAATCTCCGAACCATTGGTTAGTAAGCCTCTTTGCTCCAAGCAAAGGTGTTCCAGTAAATGCTACATAATTAGCATTAGGCAGAGCCTTTCTCATGTTCTCTGCAAGATCTTTATACTGTGTTCTATGTGCTTCATCCACAAGCACTATGATGTCATCCCTTGTAGAAAGGACAGGGTATTCCTTACCTTTATCGTATTTGAATTTATGTATAAGCGTAAATACAAACGGCTTATTAGACTGCAAATATTCTCTTAACTGCTTACCGTCTTTCGGCTGGCATTCCTCTTTATCACCAAGGGTTTCAGTTCGAACAAAATTCTTGTGTATCTGCTTATCAAGATCAACTCTATCTGTAATAATCAAGAACGTGAAGTTCCCCGGTATCTTTCTCTTAACCTTACGAGCAAACATAACCATGGAGAAAGACTTTCCAGAGCCTTGAGTATGCCAGAACACACCCAGTTTTCCCTGTAATTCTTTCCTGTTGTAAACAGACTCCATCAAATTGTTAACACCCAAGTACTGATGGTTCTTTGCTATAATCTTAATAGACTGGTTCTGGAACAGAATAAAGTTCTCGATATAATCGATAAGTCTGTTTTTATCCAGCAAACCATCAACAAATAACCGTACAGAACTCTCACCTACAGTATTTGCTTGCAAGAGCTCATCTCTATGTAATTCTTCCTTTTCAGATTTTACCTTCAGCCACTCGAAGAAGTAATCATATGTAGAGTTGAATGCTCCAAGTTTTGTCTTGAGTCCATTGGACAGTACACAAATCTGATTAAATGCAAAAAGGTTAGGAATGTCATTGCGATAGTCCGTCAGATTCTTTGAATATGCTTCATCGACCTTAACTATGCTGTTCTTAAGTTCAATGAATACCATAGGAAGACCATTGATAAACACCAGCACATCCGGTCTTCTGTAATAAACCTTACCTTGTATCCACATCTGCGATACAGCAGTGAACGTATTATTCTCAGGATTATCAAAGTCTACAAGCTTAACGATATCAAAGTCGGGCTTGCCATTCTTCTTAACATCTATCTTGATTCCGTTCCTGATCTGCTGATACAGCCTGTAATTTGTCTGTACCATATCAGTACCGGTGAAGTCCTTTGATAAATCCTTTGCTATTCTTTGAAGATATGACAGTTCGACATCGGGATTTATCTTCTGCAATGACTTTTCGAGCACAAGAGGAAGAACACACTGCTTTTTAGTAGTGCGTCCGGTGCCATCATTTAAATCATCCCTCTTGTCAGGATTTGAATCACAGATGATAATATCGTATTTAAAAGGCTCTTCTTTTAACTTTGCCAGTATAGCCTGTTCAATATCATCCTCAGATATGAAATTCTTCATTGTCATATCCTCCTTGAATTATTTCACCTGTAGTTTACCGCTCATGAGGCGTGGTAATAGTATATCTCTTTGTACTTTTAGATTATCGTTCTTTTTCATGAGAATATTTATCTCTCTAAATATCTTCGAGACAACATCTTCAAACTTGCATAGTATGTCCTTTGTGGGGCATATCACTTTTAAAGCTTTTAATTTATCTTCATTAACTCTCTGTCTTCCATCAGCACCATTCATACTCATAATTGCTGTTTGTCTGAAATACTCACTACGTGCTAAACAATATACATAAAACGGGTTTACCGCTTTTGATCTTAATACAATAAACTCTGTAGACCCGCCTGCCACCTCATCATTCATTAATCCCATCACAAAACCAGTTTTACCATTTTCTAAACACGGTGTAATTTTAGCAAGTAAAGTGTCACCATTTTGGGATCGTCTTCCAGATATTTTTTCTTGCAAATAACAACTTTCATCATTTATCACCATGGATGTTGTACTCAACGCATCCATGGGTATTATTTTGAATTGTTCTTGATCTTTAACAGTTAACGTAGGATTAAAAAATATCAGTTCGTCAGCTCTTTTATACTCCCACACGCTAGGGATACCGTTTTTTAGTTCAATATCTTCATAGCCTGGGAATCTGAAACGCACAAACCACTCCTTGTACAAATTCTCTACCATCTGCTCAAGGATTTTGATGCGCTTGGTGTTATTATCTATAAGGTCATCATACTTTGACAGAACGTAAGAAATTTGCCTTTGATATTCCTTATCTGCAAATACTGATAGTCTTATTCTTCCAAATTTGTTTTTGCTTATTATAGGTAATCCAGAACCCGTTCCTGCTCCATACATTTGTAAAAAAGGCAAACAATACTTCATAAGATAAAAAACGTAATGTGCATCATAATTATCATTACAAATGATAGAATTAATCTGTTGATTTGTAATAGTAGGACATACAGTCATACAGCTCTTGCCAACTGTAGAACCTATACATGTAACACACACGGCATCCTTAGGAAGATATGTCTTAACTTGCGATTCTACGCCTTTTTTTGATATGCTTCTCTCAGTTTCATGTATGTACCTATCTGAATAAGAATAATCACTGGGAGTCAAAAAAGGTGTATCACCATCCCATAATTCCTTTTGAGACGTAGAGGGTGTCTTTCCAGTGATTATTTCACCTAATTCATCTATAGTTTTATATTCCATTATGTTCACTCAAACTCACCTCATTTACGGTCTGATATCAATAATAAAATACGGACTCATACTATGTTTTGAAACTTCACCTAACAATGCACCTGATGAAGCAACTGTACACTTGCCCATTACATCTTTGCTTGCAGGTTCCATCTTTGATAGTTTAAACCAAGTCTTAAAAGTCACTACGGTATCTCTGTAATACTCAGGTATATTATCTTTGTCAGATGGCACATCTGTCCTGATTTCTATAACATATGCCCAGTATCTTTCTACCTTGCCACTTCTATTCAACAATATCCTAGGACTTTCATTTTTCAATATATCCGCTATGACTTTCTTGGATACTGTCGCTCACATTTTTCCATACCATACATACCCAGACTTATCTATTATCTCTTGGTGTGCCGCTATAGTTCCGCAGGCAGGAGAGAAATGTTCTCCAAACCTCAATGCTATTGTTTTCATAATTAAACCTCAAACAATTCTTTTATACTTTCAGATATCTTATCTTCCAGTTCCTTAGCCTCTGCATTAAGGCTAATTAACTCACTATTTAGCCTCAGCATTTCATCCTTGTATTCTTCTTCGGTCATACCATCATCTTCTATAACCACACCTACATATCTTCCAGCGTTGAGAGAGTAGTCCTGATCGATGATGCCATCTTCACCATCCATCTTAGCCACCTTGCAAAGACCTATTACGTCTGTATAAACCCCATCCGGAAATCTCTCTGTCAGCCAATCAATCTGTGCCTGCCAATAATCCTTTGTCTTGATTTCTTTATCATCAGACTCCGTAGGTGCATTCTTAAGCTCTGCCTTATATTCAGCAATCAGGTCTTTATATGCCTGATTATCACCATTGTATAGTCTGGTGATAATACCCAAATTCTTTATCTGTTCTTCACTGAACTTTCTGTGAGCTCGATCCACCTGCGTAAATATGCTTCTTGCATCAATAAACAGTATTTCATCTTTCTTCTTACGTGCCTTATCAAAGAACCACAAGGTAGCAGGTAGGGTAACAGAAGAGAACATATTTGAAGGCAGTGTTACCATCTGGCTTATGATACCGTCTTCAATCATTTTCTTCCTGATTTCGTACTCAGATCCACTGGCATCAGAAGCGGAGTTGGCCATAACCAAACCAGCTCTACCGCTATCATTAAGTGCTGTTGCAAAATATCCTATCCACAGATAGTTTGCATTAGGTACAGTTTCCTTTTTGTCAGAACCTTTCTTGGCTGTCTTGCTTTTATTTCTAGGTACTCCATAAGTGTTAAACCTTGCATCAGAGGCAACCTTTTCGACAACAACTTCATCTACATTGAAAGGTGGATTTGCCATAACGTAGTCAAATGCTCCAAAGGCGTTATAAGGGTCAGAATAGAAGGAGTTAGCCTCTGTAATATCACCTCTGACATTGTTAAGCAGAAGGTTCATCTTTGCCAGCTTAACTGTGTCAGGCTCTTTCTCAACACCATAGCATCTAAACTGCATCTGTGCATCGTTATCAGCATTATGTCTATGCATATATCTTGCCGCCTGAACGAACATACCACCCGATCCACAAGCAGGGTCAAGAAACTTCTTGTCACCCGGCTCTGGGTTCAAAACCTCCACCATATACTGAACGACAGTAGCAGGAGTATAGAATGCTCCACCATCTTTACCCTCTGCCAATGCGAAGTTTCCAAGAAAGTATTCATATATCTGACCGAAGATATCGATAGTGCAGTTCTCAGGTATATCTTTAAACACCCTGACAATTCTCGAAAGAAGTTCAGGTTCTTCATCGGGTACTAACTGCGCATAAACCTCTTTAGGAAGGACACCTTCCATCTTAGGATTTTCATCTTCGATAGCCTGCATTGCATTCTTCACAAGCGTAGCCTTGTTTGCATCATCAGGCGCATCGTTGATAGTGTCATAATAGGCACATTCAGGGAGATAAAAACCACACTTAGCTATGGAAATGTCCTTTATGGATTTCTCTGCTCTTTTTCCCTTGTTCTTCTCATATTCAGCAAGGATTTCATCCTTATGCTGTTTGTATAAAATATCTGCATAGCGCAGGAATATTAAACCAAGTATTGGCTGTCCATACTTGTTCGCAGCCAAATGTGCGCCTGAACGAAGCACATCAGCAGAGTGCCAAAGGTTATCCTTAAGTGTTTTTAGTTCTTGATCTGTCATTTATATAAATCTCCCATTATCTATTAATATAATAATTTAAGGATTATTGATGTTATCTTATTTATTATATCATAATAAGCCCCTTAAATTGTATATATACTTATATTGTTAATTGTACATTTATTAAATATAATAGAATATTGTAATCTATGAAATACAGTCACAAAATCCCTCTAGATTTAATTTGATTTTCTCATAACAACTATCCAATAAACTACCCATAAAAGAAAGAGGCTTGCAACCATTGGCAAACCTCTTAAATATACATTATAAAATTCTATTATTCTTCCGGGAACTCTTCTTCCCACCCCATTTCTTTAAAGTACCGTTTTGCCTCGGCAAGATATTCCTTGAATGCCGATAGTCTTGTCTGCGGCTTTGGATAAAACTCTTCTCCGGTTTCTTCGCCGCTTCTTAACGCAGTTTCAAGTTCCTTGATACTGTTTTTCAATGTTTTGATTTCTTCTATAGCTTCTTCTTTTGTCATCCCGGCGAGGACAACGGCTGAATAAGCTTTAGGACCAATCATCATATTTTAGCAACCTTTCCTTCCGCTCTTATGATCTTCAATAGAGCAGGCATCGGGAGTGCCATACTCTATAAGTCCCGCATCTGCCGGATCAATTGATACGCGCCCATCCTCAAAGACAAAAGCCGGTATACCGACATCTCCTATTTCCTTGCAGCGGTCAAAGACAGGGTTCGTATCTCTGAGCCTTATAAATGCGCCCATATTTCGGATGTTTTCACCGATGTTTATGTATTCAAATTCATCCTCACGTCCTGCAATCTGCTGATGTACATAATCGCAATATGGACAAGATGGCATTCCATAAATCTTTATCATTGTCTGCACCTCCTATTCGGGTCAATATTTACTTACTAATTATATCAAATAACCGAAGTTAAAACATCCTACCTACAGTCTTCAGCAAATCTATCTTGATTCGAAATCTTCCTCAATATCTTCCTTCCATTCGCCCTCGTCAAAGAGACTTCCTAAAGCGCTGCTTTCGCAGCTTCTGACCCTTGAAATCGTCCTTTCGAGGACTTTGTAGTTAAGGGCGGTTCCGGCGCAGTCAGCGTGGTAATTCGCGGCTCTGCCCTCGCTGATTCCCATCTGACCGGCGACTTCGATTGCGTCTATATTAGCTCCGAGGAAGAGAAACTCCCAGCCGTACTTTTCTTTCTGCCTCTCGATCATCCTTTTAACGTCTTTAAAAGAATATCTTTTGCTGGCATTCTCCAGGCCATCTGTTGTTATTACAAAGAGGGTCTTTTCCGGTCTGTCTTCACGCCTTGCGTATTTATGGACATTACCGATATGATGTATCGCGCCGCCGACAGCGTCTAGGAGCGCTGTGCATCCCCGTACGTAGTATTCCTTTTCCGTCAGCTTAGAAACATTTTCGATATCCTCTCTGTCATGAATTACTTCACAGGTATCGTCGAAGAGAACAGTTGATACAATAGCTTCTCCTTCCTCTTTTTGCTGCTTAGCGATAAGCGAGTTGAAGCCTCCGATAGTATCTGACTCGAGTCCGCCCATAGATCCGCTTCTGTCTAAAATAAAAACAAGTTCCGTTAGATTCTTTTTCATAATGGTTACCTCCGTTTTTGTTTTTGTTACTGAGGTCATTATATTTAAGAATCTATCGGAACCGGTCACTTGCCAGGCGACAAATTATTTATTTGTACTTCCCAGCGTCTGCTCTCCATGTTCGTAGAGAGCGATATTGATTGCATCTATATCGTAGACATTCCTATCAATAAAGTACTGAACGATTAAGTCCATTTTACTGCAAGGGGATAGAGCAAATCCCGCTCTTGATAAAAGATCTTTCGTCTCATCAAGGTTAAGTTCCAAAGCTACCGCAAAAGCGAGAGCTGTTGACTTGCTTGGATTCTTTGTTGTACCGCATTTAAGCTTTGAGAAGGCTTTCCTGTCAATATTTGCCTTCTTTTGAACCTCTGTATCCGTCATCCCCTTACTATCTGCAAAGGTAAAGACCATCTCCATAAAGCTTTTTTCAAGATTCCCTACTACATCATCAAGGCTTCTCGAAGCATACGCCATACATTCCATTGGAGCAGAAAAAGACCTAAAGCCTAATTCAATTTCCTCCTCCGGCAAGCCGCAAATTCCAGCATCTTCTCCCTCTTCAAAGATTTCAACATCACCTTCATCTTCAAAGCTTTCGACGTAGTTTGCCGCTATATATTTTTCAAGGTCATCCCTAAACTTATCAAATAAAGAATTAGACATATAAATATCCTCCGTAAAGGCGTCCTTGATTAAACTATAAATATCTTCCGTAAGAATGTCAAAACCTATTTGATATTCTTACGTATAAGAGATATTTTCCCAAAACACAAAAAACGGTGGGCTCTATATATTATTCAAAAGCGCACCGTAAAGCGACGCCGCTACTTATCGAAAACAAGCGAAGCTTGATTTGAGATTAGTAGCGCAGCGTTCGCGACACCGAGCCGCGAGGCGTGTGCGCGTTGAATATTATATAGATCCCACCGTCTAATATTTTGAAATAATAATTATTTTGAAATCTACTGCTTGCTATTGATGTAATTAACCAGTCCCTCGCATGCGATTATCTTCTGCATAAACTCGGGGAAAGCCTGTCCCTTAAAGGTCTGATTCTTCGTAACATCGGTAATCACACCTGTATCGAAGTTTACTTCAACCTCATCTCCCGCCTCTATTGCCTTTGCGGCCTCGGGGCATTCGATGATGGGAAGTCCGATATTGATAGCGTTACGATAAAAGATTCTTGCGAAAGTCTCAGCGATAACGCAGCTGACTCCGCTTGCCTTTATTGCGATAGGCGCATGCTCTCTTGAAGAGCCGCAACCGAAGTTCTTGTTGGCTACGATTATATCGCCTTTATTAACCTTTTTAACAAACTCTGTATCGATATCTTCCATACAGTGAGTAGCAAGCTCATCGGGATCGGAAGAATTCAGATATCTTGCGGGGATGATAACGTCGGTGTCAACATTATCCCCGTACTTAAATACTCTGCCTTTTGCGTTCATATTCTTAAATCCTCCCTAATTAAGCTCGCAGGGACAGGAAATCTGTCCGGTAACTGCACTGGCAGCGGCTACTGCGGGGCTTGCAAGATAAACTTCTGACTCAACATGGCCCATACGTCCTACGAAGTTACGGTTTGTGGTGGAGATACATCTCTCGCCCTTTGCAAGGACGCCCATATATCCTCCAAGGCAAGGACCACAGGTAGGTGTTGATACAACAGCTCCTGCCTCGATAAAGGTCTTTATAAGTCCCTCTTCCATCGCCTGCATATAAACTGCCTGTGTCGCAGGGATTACAATAAGACGCATATCGGGAGTCTTGTGTCTTCCCTTAAGGACTTCGGCGGCGATACGTAAATCGTCGATACGACCGTTTGTACAAGATCCGATTACAACCTGATCGACCTTAATAGGCTCCATCTCGTGGATCTCGTCGATAGTATGTGTATTTTCGGGAAGGTGAGGGAAAGCAACGGTAGGGCGAAGCGCGCTTAAGTCTATCGTATACTCTTCGTCGTAAACAGCATCCTCGTCAGCCTCGAA
>CADATP010000027.1:13078-43279 GCA_902790935.1 uncultured Lachnospiraceae bacterium
ATTCCGTTCTTTCCGCCGGCCTCGATAGCCATATTTGAGATGGTAAATCTATCGTCCATAGAAAGCTCGGCTACTCCGGATCCGGTAAACTCCATAGAGCGGTAAAGGGCTCCGTCAACACCGATCATACCGATGATGTGAAGGATAACATCCTTACCCGAAACCCACTTTGAAGGCTTTCCGATAAGATTAAACTTAATAGCGCTAGGAACCTTAAACCAGGCCTCTCCTGTTGCCATACCGGCAGCCATGTCCGTAGATCCGACACCTGTTGAGAAAGCTCCTAATGCGCCGTAGGTACAAGTATGGGAATCTGCGCCGATGATCACATCTCCGGGTACAGTAAGGCCTTTTTCGGGAAGAAGGGCATGTTCAATACCCATCTCACCCATCTCGAAGTAATTTGTGATCTTGTTTTTTCTTGCAAATTCTCTGACGCATTTGCAATGCTCTGCAGATTTAATATCCTTGTTGGGTGCGAAATGGTCGGGTACAAGAGCGATCTTGTCTTTGTCAAAGACGCCTTCCACCTTCATCTTATCAAGCTCCTTTATAGCAACGGGGCTTGTAATATCGTTTCCAAGAACAAGGTCAAGCTTCGCCATAATAAGCTGGCCGGCTTCCACACTGGGAAGTCCGGCAGCAGCGGCGAGGATCTTTTGAGTCATTGTCATTCCCATGACATCTATTCCTCCGGATTAGTTGTTGATAAGCTTATCTTCTTCGTTGTTCCAGCTATAGAGCTTACGAACTTCCTCGCCTACCTTCTCAGCGGGATGCTCGGCAGCAAGCTTTCTCATAGCCTGGAAGTGTACCTGCTTTCCTGCAGGAGACATATCGAGAAGGAATTCCTTAGCGAAGGTTCCGTCCTGGATATCGGAAAGGATCTTCTTCATAGCCTTCTTGGTATCTTCGGTGATGATCTTGGGTCCGGTGATGTAATCGCCGTACTCAGCGGTATTGGAGATTGAATATCTCATTCCTGCGAAGCCTGACTGGTAGATAAGGTCTACGATAAGCTTCATCTCGTGGATACACTCAAAGTAAGCGTTTCTGGGATCGTATCCTGCCTCAACTAAGGTCTCAAAGCCTGCCTGCATAAGAGCGCAAACACCGCCGCAAAGAACGGCCTGCTCACCAAAGAGGTCAGTCTCGGTCTCTGTTCTGAAGGTGGTCTCAAGAACACCGGCTCTTGCTCCGCCGATTCCGAGAGCGTATGCAAGGGCAAGATCCCATGCCTTTCCTGTAGCATCCTGCTCAACAGCGATAAGACAAGGAACACCTTTGCCTGCCTGGTACTCGCTACGTACGGTATGTCCGGGTCCCTTAGGAGCGATCATAGTAACGTCAACATCCTTGGGAGGCTTGATGCATCCGAAGTGGATATTGAAGCCGTGTGCGAACATAAGCATATTTCCGGGCTCGAGATTGGGCTCGATGTCGTTCTTGTAAAGGTCTGCCTGCTTCTCATCGTTGATGAGGATCATGATAATATCAGCTTTCTTTGCAGCTTCAGCAGCGGTATATACTTCAAATCCCTGCTTTACAGCTTTATCCCAGCTCTTGGATCCTTCGTAAAGTCCGATGACAACGTGGCACCCGCTATCCTTAAGGTTAAGGGCGTGTGCATGTCCCTGGCTTCCGTAACCGATAATGGCTATGGTCTTGTCCTCGAGCATTGAAAGATTACAATCCTTTTGATAAAAAATTCTTGCCATTGTTTTTTCCTCCGTTTGGCTTTATTTTTTAAAGCTTTGGGTATTTGATATTATCAAAGGCGCAAAGCGTTTTTAACTTATTAAAAAAAGTATCTTTTAAATAGTAACTGTCTCGATACCTCTTGAAAGTCCGGCCATACCGGTTCTTGCAAGTTCAAGTATTTCGTGTCCCTCTAAGAGTTCAAGGAACTTGTCGATCTTTTCAACATCCCCCGTGATCTCGATGATAAGGCTGTCCGTAGCTACATCGACGATCTTTCCTCGGAAGATATCAGTGATAGCGATGACGCTGGGTCTTTCTTCAGCGGAGCATCTTACCTTTACAAGAGCAAGCTCTCTGTATACGCTCTCGTCGGGCTTTAACTCCTTTACGACCTTGATATCTACAAGCTTAGCAACCTGCTTTTCAATCTGCTCTAAGACTTCATCATCTCCGCTTGTAACTATCGTAATCCTCGTATACTCGGGATTTGATGTAACGCCTGCGGTAATACTCTCAATATTGTAGCCTCTTCTTGAAAAGAGTCCGGATATACGGGAAAGTACACCGCTGGTATTTGTAGCTAAGAGCTGAAATACTTTCTTTTGCATAATTATTCACCTGCTTAAATAAACTTTCAATAACTTTAGCACGTTAAAGTCCTAATGTCAACCATCATTCTCTATACATTTTGAAAGAGATAGGGTTCCTGTTCGTGCGATTTCAACAATGCTTATTGATTTAAACATATTGATAAGGAGCTGAATCTTCTCCGGTGTGTCACAGATCTGGATCATCATATAATGAAGTGACATATCTACGATATCCGCTTTCATCACCTCGCACATCTCCATGATCTCGTTGCGGTTTGACTTATTGTACTTGACCTTCATCAGCATCAGCTCTCTTGAAACGCACTGAAACTCGTCAAAGGTCTTTACCTTGATGACATCAAGCTTTTTGTTGAGCTGTTTTTCAATCTGCTCTAAGGTACGCTCGTCACCGCTTGAAACGATGGTCATAGAGGAAACTTCCGGATCGTCGGTCTCTCCTACGGCGAGGGAGTCGATATTAAAGCTTCTTCTTGCGAAAAGGCCGCTGACCTTGGAAAGCACACCGGACCTGTTTTCAACTGTAACGGAATAAATTCTTTTTGCTTTCATAATTATCCACCTGCGTAAGGAAATTATTTAACAAGATCCAAAGGATCGATCATGACTTCAAGCAGAGCGCTGTTTTTGTCCGCAAGGAATTTCTCGATGGTCTTTTTAAGTCCCTTTGCATTTTCAAGTCTTAAATAGTCGAAATCGTACGCGCTGACAAGCTTTTCAAGGTTCGGGCTTCCGTCAAGAGAGACCATAGAGTAATTGTCCTTGTAGGAATAATGCTGATACTCTCTGACCATACCGAGATACGTATTGTTAAAGACGATAATCTTTGCAAGGACGCCGTGCTGTCTGAAGGTTGCAAGCTCGCACATAGACATCTGAAAAGACCCGTCTCCGCAAACACAGACTACCTGCCTCTTAGGATCTGCAAGCTTAGCGCCAAGAGCTGCGGGGATTGAGTAACCCATGGTTCCCATTCCGCCGGAGGTTAAAAACTTGCCCTTCTTAATCTTGGCATAAGCGCAGGAAAAGATCTGGTTTTGTCCCACGTCCGCGATGTAAACTGCGTCATCTTCCAGGGCTTCCGTAAGGGTCTGTATAAAGCTCTCGGGATCAACGTAGTCTTTATTGGGATTACGCTTAATCTTAAGATCCTTTTTATAGGAGTCCAAAGCCTTAATCCATTTGGAAGTATCGCTTTCAAACTCTTCTTTATTAAGGTCTTCAAAGATCGCCTTGCAGTCGCCGACAAGAGGGATTGAGGAAACGGCGTTTTTACCGATCTCTGCGGGGTCTACGTCGATATGGATAAGTACTTTATCCTTTGTAATAAGATCCGGCTGGGAAATAGCTCTGTCCGCAACTCTCGCCCCTACCATCATAATAACATCGGCTTCGTTCATAGCTTTATTTGCGTAGGGCTTTCCGTTGTTACCCACCATACCAAAGTAAAGGGGATGGTCCGTAGGAATCGTTCCGATACCCATCATAGTGCTGACCATGGGGATATTGTGGTCCTCGGCGAATTTAAGTACTTCCGCGTTGGCATCTCCAAGCTGGACTCCGCCGCCGATACACATTATCGGTCTGTTTGCGGTACGCACCTTTCCGATAACCTTCTTTATCTGGGAAGCATTTCCCTTAACTGTCGGCTTATAGGTACGTAAATTAACGCTCTCGGGATACTTGAAGCTTTTAATCTGTGCATTTTGTACATCAATAGGAATATCTATAAGAACAGGACCTTTTCTACCGCTTCCCGCAATATAGAAAGCTTCCTTAAAGATTCTCGGAAGGTCCTCAGCCTTTTTAACAAGGTAGCTGTATTTAACAAAAGACTCAACAGCTCCGGTAATATCAGCTTCCTGAAACACATCGCTTCCGATAAGATCAGTCTTTACCTGTCCGGTGATGATGACCATAGGAATAGAATCGGCGTAAGCTGTAGCGATACCGGTAATAATATTCGTCGCACCGGGGCCGGATGTAACTGCGCAGACTCCGGGCTTTCCGGTCAGTCTTGCAAGTCCGCTTGCCGCATGTGCCGCGCTCTGTTCGGTTCTGACAAGGATCGTTTTGATATCAGATTCAAGAATACTGTTATAGAAAGGACAAATTGCTACACCGGGATATCCGAAAACGTATTTAACATCTTCACTCTCCAGGCATTTAATTATAGCCTCTGCACCAATCATTCCGGGCCTCCGTTAAAACAAAATTTACTAAGTAGTGATTATATCACAGTTTTTCGTTCTGAAAAAAGTACCGCGTTTATCGTAATAGTCATTAACTATTGACCTTGTTTAATATTTTGAGTTGTGATAAATTAATGTAGGCTTATATATAAAAATATATCAAAATAGAAATAGAGGCAATATTATGAAAGTAAAAAAATCATTAGCAATCCTATTTTCAGCAGGAGCTTTAGTTTTAGGCGCTTGTGCTGCACCTGAAAAAGATACGGCCGCCTTAACGGATTTCAGAAATACGGTGGACTCTTTTTGCGAGACCATAAGCTCTCTCGATACGGATATAAATGCTTCCGGCGAAGCTGAAAACACCGAGAAGGTCCTAAACGACTTAGACTCCTTAAAGCAGGCCTTTTCAGACTTTGCCCAGGTGGATTTTCCTTCGGATTACGATTACCTCGAAAACCTTGCGGACGAAGCTTCAAGCTATATGGATACTGCTGTAGATTCTTACCGCCAGGCCTTCGAGGCGGAAACAAAAGAAGCTCTTGATGCGAAGTATGATTATGCAAAAGAAAATTACTCAAGAGCGTACAAACGTATAAAAGTAATAGTCTCTTTCCTTAACGGCGAGACAAGCGAGGACGCAACGATCGTTTCTGAATGATCGCAAAAGCGGTTATCAAGATAAGATATCCTATCCAAATAAATCCGCAGATCTTTCCGGCATCGATAAAAAGCTGTTCCGGGCAAAGGAATATCAGATTGTCGTATGCCGGATCAAGGAGCCAGTCCGTGTTGTTAAAGAAAATACCATGTGCAAATACAATCAGCCAGTCAAGATTCGTATTTGCGGCGATTACCACAGCTCCCGCAAGGAGTACAATAAGGGCGTCCGCTATTAGTACCCCGTTTCTAAACTCTTCTTTAGCTTTCCCGATAATCAACAAAACAGCAGATAAAAGGGCGGCAAAGCTTGATAAAACAAGGAAGTCCCGAAGTCTTATTATTATCCCTCTTACATCTTTCATATGAGAAATATCTGTATCGTTGTAAAAGGGACCAATCTCTCCTCTTACGGAAACTTCTATTTCTATAGAGTCTTCCCTTCCCTTTACGTAATCTACAAGCTTACCCGTAACGGCTTCTAAATCCTCTTCCGTCATAGACAGGTCCGCCGCCACATCATATTCCTTATACTTTCTATTCAGATAGCTCTTGCTGAAGATCACAGCATATACGCAAAAGTCAAAGAGTATAAAAAAAACAAGTAAAGAAAACAATATAGAGATTAAAGTTTTTACTGCCTTCATAGATTGTCCTTAGGCTACTTGGGTTTCTTTTAAAGCTTCTTACTTAGATTCCTTATCAGCTTCATCTTCAGACTTAATCGTCTTTTTCTTTTTCTTGCCGGGTGTATACCACTTCTCGAAGAAGTTTTTCTCCGTAGGGCAGATAAGGCAGTAAATGCCAATGGGTATTATAAAAAGACTGATGTACTGAGATGTGGAGAAAGGTCCCCAGATTCCTCTGATAGAGTCTCCTCTGAAGAATTCATCAACAAATCTAAGTATTCCGTAGAGTACAAAGTACAGCCCCATAGGCTTATAATAAGCCTTTTTCTTGTAGATAAAGATAAGAAAAACAACAAGGATTGCAAAAATAACAAAAAGTCCCGCGGACTCAATAAGCTGTATGGGAAGATGGTAGGATCCGGTCCTTGCGTTATAAACTGAAAAACCGTTAAATATCGGATTGTTCTCGATATCGAAAAGCCCGGTATTTTCATTATAGCTTCCCACATGTACATGGGGCAGTCCGTAGCAGCAGCCGCCCACAGTGCATCCCATTCTTCCGAAGGCATGGAAAAGAGGAATACCGGGAACGCTTGTCATAAGCCACATTCTGGTATCTTCTTTAAAGTACTTGGTATAGATCATAAATCCGATAAAGATTCCGATCATACCGCCGTAAAAAACTATTCCAAAAGACAAATATGTCTTGAATTTTTCAAAGTCGGTAAAAAGGTAAGGCAAGCCTTTGACAGTATATTTAAGATTGGTAAGCTGATAGAGAATACTCGCGCAGACACCCCCCGCCGCACCGCAGTAGACTATATAGATTATACGATCGAAGAAGTCTTTTTTATCCTTTGTAATCTTGTGTACGATAAAGCTGTACAAAACAGCGGCAGCCAATCCGATAAGGGCAAAGACTCCGTATGAACTAAAGGGTTTTCCGAAAACATTTATATAAGGGTACATAATAAATCCTGTAAGTAAATAAAAGTAATAGATTTAGAAAAAGCCCCGACACCGAAGTATCGGGGCGATACCAACAAAGGTATTAATAATTGTAGCTTGATAATGCTGAACCAACAGCGCTTGCTCCGCCTGCAACGCAGATGCAGATACCGCAGATAAGTCCGCCTACGATACCGATGATGGAAAGGATAAGTCCGATGATGCTGGTGATCTTACCTGCCTTAGCGAATCCTGACTCTCCCATTCCTTCAGCGTCTGCCTTCTTCTTGAAGTTCATTGAAAGGATTGCACATACAAGACCTGCAATACCGATAATACCCCAAGACTCGAGTCCGTTAAGACCAAGAACAACGCTGGCAATACCAAGTGCCATTGAAGTGATACTATTCTTTTTGCTCATTTTCTGTCTCCTTTGCATAATAAGAATATTAACAACATCTTGTATTCTACCATAGATGATACCCAATATCAATTATTAGAGGCAAAAAAGATTAAAAAAGTCTTAATAAATTGCAAACTCAGTAATTAGTCGGAAATTTTTTCTACAACTTCTCCGGCCTTTTTATAAATAGAGTTTTCTTTAACAACTCCTCTTACACTGGATAAAGGATAGATATTGCAGTTACGTCCGATTACGGTACCGGGATTTAAGATACTGCCGCAGCCGACCTCTACATGGTCTCCTAACATAGCGCCAAACTTTTTAAGTCCTGTCTCGTACTTTTCGTCTCCTTTGACAACAACAAGTTTTTTATCGCTCTTTACGTTTGACGTAATAGAGCCTGCGCCCATATGGGACTTGTATCCGAGGATCGAATCTCCTACGTAATTGTAATGAGGAACCTGAACCATATTAAAGAGGATAACGTTTTTAAGCTCTGTGGAGTTGCCTACAACAGCGCCCTTTCCAACGATGGCATTGCCTCTTATAAAAGCGCAGTGTCTTATCTCCGCGTCCTCGTCGATGATAAGGGGTCCGTTAAGAGAAGCTGTGGGAGCTACCTTAGCGGACTTTGCCACCCAGATATCTTCACCTCTTTTTTCGTAGAGATCGCTTGAAAGGCTCTCTCCAAGCTCTTTGATAAATGCGGATATCTTAGGAAGCGCCTCCCAGGGATATTCTACAGTTTCCAAAAGGGGAGCTGCGATCGTCTCTTCAAGGCTGTATAAATCTTTGATTCTAATATTATCCATGATTTTACCTCGTATATTTACGTATAATAATTTTACGCTTTATCTTGCGCTTTAAATTGCGCTTTATTTACTTGTTTTCTTTTTCTCAGTCTTGTAAAAGCCCCTTAGTCCGTCAACCTTACGAAGGATGCTGTCCTGGTTATACATACCCTTAACCGCGTTTGTCCACTTAGTAACGTAGTCGGAAAGCTTTGTCATATATTCATCCGGAGGTATCTCCTTTGAAGCCACTCCCGTGAGTCCCTTCTCCCAGCTTGCTGTAAGGGAAGGATTTAAAAGGGATTTAATAGAGTTATCAACGACGTCATATATGGCCTCTCCGAGTAGTGTCGGGGTAAGAACCTGCGTCTTGGCGTTAAGATTGATATACTCATTTGTCTGGAGCTTTTTAAGTATCTCGGCACGCGTTGCGCTGGTACCGATACCGCTTCCCTTTATCTGGCTTCTAAGCTCTTCGTCCTCGATAAACTGTCCGGCATTTTCCATAGTAAGGATAATGCTTCCTGATGTGTATCTCTTGGGAGGAGATGTCTCTCCCTCTTTAAGCTCGTAGCCTTTAACCTCAAGGGGCGTCCCACTCTTAGCCTTCTTAAGTTCCTCTAAAAGACCGGTATCGTTAGTTTCCTGTTCTTCCTCGGAATCTTTATTCTCGGCTTTATCTGCGTCCGTACTTTCGGGATTATTTGAATTTCCGGCTCCGGCGGCCTGTTCTTTATCCTGATTTTCGGCCTTTTTAAAGGAATACTCCGTAAGTTTTAAGTAACCTTCGGTTTCAAGGACCTTGAAATTGGCAAAGAATTTTTCTCCCGCGATCTTGGTAACAACGGAAAACTTCCTGTATACGGCGGAAGGGTAAAAGATCGAAAGAAAACGCCTTACGATGATCTCATATACCTTTGCGCAGGTAGGATTTAAGGAGTTTAAAGCCCCAAGTCCCTGTCCCGTAGGGATTATAGCGTAGTGGTCCGTGATCTGCTTGTCATTAACGTATCTGGTCTTAGCAAGACCTTCATACATCTTCTTTTCAAGAACTTCCGCCGCGTACTGTGCACAGATTCCGTACCCTCTAAGGCCGTTAAGGTTCTTTGTGATTTCCTTGGAAACCGCGGTAGAAAGTACTCTCGCGTCAGTTCTGGGGTAGGTAGTAAGCTTTTTCTCGTAAAGTTCCTGAGCAATCTGCAGAGTCTGGTCCGGGCTTATCTTAAAGAGCTTTGAACAGTCGTTTTGTAGTTCGGCAAGGTTATAGAGTAAAGGAGGATTCTTGTTTTCCTTTTTGTTTTCTACCGAATCGATAACGCAGGGGCGCATCTGGCTCTCCCCGGTCTCCGGATTGATGCAGGGCTTCGAAAGAGCGCTTATAAGCCCTAAAGCATCCTCTTTTCTCTTAAATCCGTTTTCCTTATAGAGCTTGGGGGATTCGAAAAAATGTGACCCCTCTACAGCCTTCCATTCCCCGTTAAATTCATGTCCATTCAAGGAGAATTTGCCGATTATACGGTAGAAAGGCGTCTTTGTAAAGTTTCTTATCTCCCTCTCTCTTGTAACGATGATCCCGAGGACACAGGTCATAACTCTGCCCACGGCGATCACACTTTTATCTCTGCCTAAATGTTCTTTAAGCTTATATCCGTATTTAAGTGAAAGAGCTCTGGTGAAGTTTATACCCATCAGATAATCTTCCTTGGCGCGAAGGTAGGCCGCCGCCGAAAGCGCATCATACTCGGACCAGTCCTTTGCTTCCTTGATGCCTCTAAGGATCTCTTCCTCGGTCTGTGAATCGATCCAGACTCTTTTCCTGGACTTATCATGAACTCCCGCCATCTTATCCACAAGTCTGTAGATGTATTCTCCCTCACGTCCCGAGTCGGTACAGATATAGATCGTATCCACATCTTCGCGGTTTAAAAGCTTCTTTACGATTTCAAACTGCTTAGAAGCATTCCCTATAACCTCGTACTTAAACTCCTCCGGTATAAAGGGGATCGTAGTAAGAGACCATTTACGAAGACTCTCGTCATAAACCTCCGGATAGCTCATAGTGACAAGATGTCCCACGCACCAGGTAACAACATAATGGTCACTCTCGAGGAAACCGTCGCCTTTTCTCATATTCTCTTTTAAAGCGCCCGCGAATTCTCTCGCAACACTGGGCTTTTCCGCGATAAAAAGTTTTTTCAAAGCTACCTCTGCAATAACAGAATAAAAAACGCAACGGCAAATATATAAATATACGCCCTTGCGTTTTTAATTTAGTTCTTAAGAAAGATCGGCTGCGGCCTTTTCAAGGACCTTTTGGATCTCCTGCGCCGGTAAAGGCTTACCGAGGAGAAATCCCTGAATAACATTACAGCCTTTGTCATTAAGATAATTATACTGATTCTCGCTCTCTACACCTTCCGCTATGGACTCAAAGCCCATATTGTGGCTCATATTGAGGATGGAATCAAGTATGATACGCGTTGAATTGTCCGAAAGTACGGAGTCAACGAAGGTCTTGTCTATCTTTAAGGTATCGATAGGCATACGCATCAGGTATGAAAGAGATGAGTATCCGGTACCAAAATCATCGAGGGAAATCTTGATTCCGAAGTCTCTAAGTACCTTAAGCTTATTTGTAACAAGCTCAAAATCGTCGATCAAGATACTTTCGGTTATCTCAAGCTCGATGTTTTGAGGATTTACGTCATATTTCTTGATAACATTTATAACATTATCAACAAAGTCCTCTCTCTTGTACTGAACTGCGGAGATATTGATAGACATCGTAAAGTCTACACCGTACATATCTCTCCAGACAGCGTACTGTCTGATACTTCTGTCCAGCACATAATTTCCGATAGGGATGATGGCACCGTTCTTTTCCGCGATAGGGATAAACTCCGAAGGAGGTATAAATCCCTTTTCGTCATCCTTCCATCTGATAAGAGCCTCAAATCCTCGAAGAGACTGGTTGTCGGCATGATACTGAGGCTGGAAATAAACCTCGAAGCGGTTGTTTAAAACAGCGTCCGAAAGCTTATTTTCAAGATTGACATTGCTCATAAAGTCTTCGAGCATCTTGGCATCAAAATAAACTATCTGGTTGTTTCCGAGAGTCTTAGCCCTAAACATAGCGATATCGCCGCAGTTTATAAGGGTTAAGGCCGCATCTCCCGAATCCGGGAACTCGGAGATTGAAAAGCTGACGCTTACGTTTACTTCTTGGCCGCTGCTCATCTTGAAGGGCTCTAGGAGTCTTTTACGGATACGGCTTATAAAGCTGTCAACCGCGTAATCTCCGTAAGGGTTATAGATGCCGAGAGCAAAAATATCATTTGAAAGGTGGCTGACAAGTACTCTGTCATCCTGAAATTCTTTAAGATAGGATCCAAACTGCTGGAGATATTCATCTCCGATGATCATTCCCAATCCATCATTTACTTTTTTGAAATCATCGATGTCGATGGTAATGAGCGCTACTTTATCGTCGTTATCTTTTGCATCGGCTATAAATCCATCCAAAAGTGTAATAAAGTAGTTACGATTATAAATACCCGTAAGAGAATCGAAATAAGCCATGTAGAGAAGCTCTTCGTTTCTCGACATATCCCTTGTTATATCGATTATCTTGATAACTTTATCTGTAAGCTCATCCTCTGAATATAGCTTGGTACAAATAACTCTGAACCATCGTTTACCGTATGAATCAAGAGTGTCAATGGATTCCTCGTTTCTGGAAAAATTCTCTGAGAAGAAAACTTCTCTTACTCTGCTTTCTTTACTGGGATCGAAGCTCGAAAAGAATCTCTCTAGGTCTCCGTGGTCTGTGATATCAAATCCGAAGACCCTTTTAAAGGAACCCATCGATACGTACTGGTCCTTTTCTTTTGAGTAATAAATAAAAGACAGCGAAGCGCGCTCAACAATAAGCTTGTACATGCGCTCGGATTCAGCCAGCTTGTTATTCATTGCCTTCAAAAGGTCCAGCTGATACTGCATATCGGTCATTAATTTTTCCCCCGGCCGAATTTATTTAATAAAAAAATCATTTCTTGCTAATATACCCCTGGGCTTTAAGTAATTCTGCGCAAAGAACCGCTCCGCCCGCTGCGCCGCGGATTGTGTTGTGGGAAAGACCAACGAATTTCCAATCGTAGATGGAATCCTCACGGAGTCTTCCGATGCTGATTCCCATTCCCTTTTCGTAATCTACGTCAAGAGCTACCTGAGGTCTGTTGTCCTCTTCCATATAGCGGATAAACTGCTTGGGTGCACTAGGAAGGTTAAGCTCCTGAGGTGCTCCCTTGAAGTTTACAAGCTTTTCGATAAGCTGCTGCTTGGTAGGCTTCTGCTTAAACTTAACAAATACAGCTGCGGTATGTCCGTTTAAAACGGGAACGCGGATGCACTGTGATGTGATCTTGGGCCAGGTAGCGGGCTCGATAACGCCGTTTTTTATCTCTCCCCAGATTCTTAAGGGCTCCTTCTCGCTCTTTTCTTCCTCGCCGCTGATGAAGGGGATGATGTTTCCTTCCATCTCGGGCCAGTCCTTGAAGGTCTTTCCTGCACCGGAGATTGCCTGGTAGGTGGTAACAACAACCTCAGTAGGTTCGAACTCTCTCCAAGCGGTAAGAACGGGAGCGTAGCTCTGGATCGAGCAGTTAGGCTTAACGGCTACGAATCCTCTTGTAGTTCCGAGACGCTTTTTCTGGAACTCGATAACCTTCATATGCTCTGCATTGATCTCAGGCACAACCATAGGTACATCAGGGGTCCAACGATGAGCGCTGTTGTTGGAAACAACGGGAGTCTCGGTTTTAGCGTAAGCTTCCTCAATAGCCTTGATCTCGTCCTTGGTCATATCAACCGCGCTGAATACGAAATCAACTTCTGAAGCTACCTTCTCTACTTCGGTAACATCCTTAACAATAAGCTTTTTAACGCCTTCAGGCATGGGTGTGGTCATCTTCCATCTTCCGCCTACAGCCTCTTCGTAGGTCTTTCCTGCGCTTCTGGGACTGGCTGCAACGGTTACCACTTCAAACCAGGGGTGATTCTCAAGAAGAGAAATGAATCTCTGGCCTACCATACCGGTAGCTCCTAAAATTCCGACACGTAACTTTTCGCTCATTTTTACATCTCCTATCTAAGTAATATTTGTCTTAACCCGGTATCAAAGTCCGGGGTTAGATTTAAGGTAATCTTCGGAAAGCGCAATCTCTGTAAGAATAGCGTCCTTTCCGGGGGCGCCGACGGTAAGGCGCTTTCCGACGCAGGTTTCTAAGGATATGGCGTCATATACATCTTTATCGAAGACGGGGCTTATCTCCTTAAGTTCCTCAAGTGACATTTCTTCGATTGATTTGTTTTTATCGATACAGGCAAGTACAAGCTCGCCGACTATTCTGTGGGCATCGCGGAAGGCAACATTTTTGCCCACCAGATAATCCGCAGCGTCGGTAGCGTTGGTAAAGCCGTTCATAGCGCTCTTTGCCATACGCTCCTTGCGAAACTTCATAGTCTTTATCATACCGGTAAAGAGATGGATGCAATTGTCCGCATTGTCCATAGCGTCAAAAGCCACTTCTTTATCTTCCTGCATATCCTTATTGTAAGCAAGAGGAAGGCCCTTCATAGTAGTAAGAAGGCTCATAAGGCTTCCGTAGACTCTTCCCGTCTTACCTCTTACAAGCTCCGCGATATCGGGATTCTTTTTTTGAGGCATGATAGAGCTTCCGGTAGAAAAAGCATCATCAATCTCAACGAACTGATATTCATTGCTGTTCCAGATGATGATCTCCTCACAGAATCTGGAAAGATGCATCATCGTCGTAGATAAAGTAAATAAATACTCAAGAAGGTAATCTCTGTCCGCTACGGAATCGATGCTGTTTCTAGTAGGGCCGTCGAATCCAAGCTCGGAAGCTGTAAAGTCTCTGTCCAAGGGATATGTTGTACCGGCGAGGGCTCCCGCTCCAAGGGGACATTCATTCATACGCTTATAAAGGTCCGAGAGTCTTCCTCTGTCTCTCCTAAACATCTCGAAGTAAGCGCCGTAGTGGTGAGCTAAAGTAATGGGCTGAGCCTTTTGAAGGTGCGTAAAACCGGGCATATAAGTTTCTGTGTTTTCCTTCATAGTATCCAAAATACTCTCTAAAAGAGTTCGGAGCAGATTGTCGGTCCCTGCTACGCGGGATCTTGTGTAAAGACGCATATCAAGGGCGACCTGATCGTTACGGCTGCGGCCTGTGTGAAGTCTTTTTCCGGGCTCTCCGATTCTTTCCGTAAGTACGGCTTCAACGAAGCTGTGTACATCCTCGTACTCGTCGGTTATAAGGAGCTTTCCGCTTTTAACATCCTCTTCGATACCGTCAAGGCCTTTAAGGATCGCATCTTTATCGGACTCCGTAAGGATTCCCTGCTTTGAGAGCATTTTAACGTGAGCTCTGCTTCCGCAAATATCAACATAAATAAGTCTCTTGTCGAAATTTATCGAAGCGTTGAAATCGTAAACTTCTTTATCGGTTTTGTCTTTGAAACGTCCACCCCAAAGCTGAGCCATATTAAAACCTCCGAACACCTTACAGGCGATATATTCTGAAAATAAGCGATTATACAACGATTTTTTATCTAAATTTGCAAATATGCGGAAGCCTCTTGTTCGTAGAAAGTTTCAAGTTGGCTCCCGCATCTTAATTAATTAAAGCTGAAAAAGGGACTTGAACCCTCGACCCCTTCATTACGAGTGAAGTGCTCTACCAACTGAGCTATTTCAGCAATTAACCTTAGTAATTATAAATGCAGATGCCGAAAAAAGCAACCGATTTGGCAATCTTTTTGCATAAAAATAAAACTGATTTTAAAGGGTGTTTTATTTCTCTTGAATATGCACATCCAATTGAGGGAAGGGAATAGAGATATTCTCCTTATCAAGGGTCTTTTTTGTATTCTCTGTAATACGGTAATACGCGTCCCAGTAATCCTTGCTCTTTACCCAGAATCTTACCGTAAGCTCTACGCTGCTGTCTTTAAGGCCGCTTACAACGACTCTATGCTCTTTATCCTTAAGAACGCTTTCATCATTTTCAAGCATATCAAGTAAAACCGCTTTAGCCTTGTCGATATCGGCATTGTAGGAAATACCGCAGAGGATATCTATCCTTCTTGTCTTTTCTTTTGTGACATTGACAATAACGTTATTTGCCAGATTACCGTTGGGCAAAACAACGATCTTGTTGTCGAAGGTACGAAGTCTTGTGTGGAAGATCTTTATCTCGATAACGGTTCCTTCCTTGCCTGAGCCCGAATCTATAATATAATCTCCAACGGTGAAAGGCTTAAGGATAAGGATCAAAATTCCTCCGATAAGGTTTGAAAGAGAACCCTGCACCGCAAGGCCGATGGCAACTCCCGCCGAACCGATTATTGCAACGATACTTGCCGCATCAACACCGCACTGGATCGCTATCAAGAGGATCAAAAGAACAAACAAAGCCGCGTTGACAAAAGAATCGACAAATCCTTTGACACCGGCGTCGGCCTTGGCTTTTTCCATGCCCTTTGAAATAAGCTTTCTGACTAACTTTATAAGCTGGAGTCCTACTATAAAAAGAATTATTGCTATAACAATCCTGATACCAACATTAAGCGCTTTAGGGCCAAGATCCTCAATATACTTCTTTAAAAGGCCGGCTTTTACTATATCTACCGGATTTGCAGCAGCCGTAACTTCTGTAGCTGCTATGCTTTCTGTTACTGCGTTTAGTAATGTACCTAAAAAGTTCATATATGCCCCTGTTACTTAGTAGTATTTTTCTTTGATTTCTTGATAGGTGTATTTCTCCGGATTCTTTCCTCTATCACCTTTGCAAGTTCCGTCTCCGTATAAGGGATAAACTTAAGTACGGAAACCGATAAGGGCGCAATTTTAACGGTAATTGACTGAGCCCTTCCGTCGGACTGGTTATCGATAGCCCGCTTTATCTGTGGATTAGCAATTCCGCTTCCTCCAAAGATCTTGTAGTCCGTGTTTAGTATCTCTTTGTATTTCCCTTCGTAGGGAACTCCGGTCTGGATTGTCTGTTCTATACCAGCAAAGTTTGCAACACAGACTATCATATCTTCGGGATCGTCTGTTTTTCTGACAAAGGAAACGTAGCAACCCTCTCTGTTTAAATTGCTCAGCCATTCAAAGCTCTCCGGATTTTCGTTTTCCGAAGAAAGCGCAGGCTCAGAAATATAAAGCTTATTTAATGCAGCGCAAAGGCCCTCCGAAGCCTTGCTGAAGCTCTCGGATACAAGCTTATATCCCGGATGCAGATATGAATAGCAAAGGGAAAGCCTAAGTGAAGCATGCCTCTGCTCCTCGTTTCCCGGGAAAAGATCAAGAAGTCCTCCGCCCTTTACCAAAAGCTCATCCGTCATAGGAAGTATGAACTTTTCGGCGTATGAATATACAAGCTCGTCGGTCAGCTTATTTTGAAGGCCTCCGCGCTCAATAGGGTCATGGGAAATATAATCAAAGTATTCCCCGATAAAGCCCTCATTCCATTTATAGTCAAATCCGTATCCGTTAAGGTCCTGGGATACGGTCATTCCCTGGTGGGCCGAGGAGTCCTCCGCCATAACGAGGAGGCCTTTTCTTACGGTCTTAGCTTCTTTAATAAACTCTTTGATAAAGGTTATAGCTTCAAGGTTTTCATTGTTTCCGTAGATATTGGGGATCCACTCTCCCGGGCCTTTTCCGTAATCAAGATAGATCATCTGCGCAACACCGGAAACGCAGATTCCATCGGCATGAAACTCCTTCAAAAGAAACAGTCCGTTTGACAGAAGGAAGCTGATAACTTCGCCCCTGCCGTACTGAAAGAGGCCTCTTTTGCCATCCTTAGACAGTCCCTGCTTGGGGTCGGCATGCTCGTAAAGATAGGTTCCGTCAAAGCGCTTAAGCCCGGCTTCCTCTAAGCCAAAGCCCGAGGGCATCCACTTAAAGATAACGCTGATCCCCTCGCCGTGAAGAGCATCCACGATCATCTTGAGATTGTTTTTAAAGCCGATACCCGGGTTTATCTCATAAAAATTGCTGCAGATTTTATCTCGTTTGTCAAAATATGCCTGTACACTTAAAAGAGCGCAGGTATAACCGGATCCCTTAATCTCATTTACGAGGGCCTCGATATCCTTTTTAAGCTGCTTTGCATTAGGTGAAAAGCGATCGTAGGAAACTTCATAGATCAGCATATCCTTAGGATCTTTTTTCCTTGACATAAAGGCTTTGTCGGTCCAGTTAAAGGCTCTTTCTTCGCTGATAACGGAAACCCCGTTTTCTACTCTGAGAGTGTAGGGATCGTTCTTTTTAAGGATGATATCGCCCTTTAATTTGATTTCGTATTGATATTTCTGGTTTTCAAAATTGCCGGGGATAAAAAGCTCAAATACTCCTCCGCTTCTCCTTTTCATCTGATAGACGCGTCCGTCCCAGCCGTTAAAATCTCCGATAACGCTTACGCGTAAAGCAGAAGGAGCCCAAAGAGTAAAGTTTACTCCCGCCTCCCCGTCAAGCTCCATAGGATGAGCTCCAAAGTAATCCTGTGCATTAAAAAGCTTACCTGTTTCAAATTTTTTAATATCAGCTTCCTTGATAACGGATCCGTGTCTGTAAGGGTCACCCACAAAGCAAACCTTATCCTCGATTCCTTCGCCTTCGTAGGTTACTTTATATGTATAATTATTAACGTTTTTTTCGGGTAAAAGGATGGCGAAATATCCGTCATCATCCGCTATCTCCATAGGTGAAACGACTTTGTTTCCGCTTTGGGAAACCCATTTTATACTGCAGGTCTTGGCTCCGGGGAAATATGCCTGGATAAGAGTCTGGCTTCCGTGTTTATGGGGGCCGAGAAGGTCCTGCGGATGGTCGCATTCGGAGTAGATGATTTCCTCGATATCAGCCCAGTTCATAAGTTTATAAAGCTTTTTATTCATTAGAATTACCCCTTGAATCTAAATTATAAAAAATACCTAAAACCAGTATTTATTTTACCATAAAGTGACTATATATGGTAAAATAGTTTGGAAATTTGAGTAGAAAATTGTATGAATTTTTCGAACAATTTTACTAAGAATATATTTAAGGAGCAATTTGAAATGACCGACGAACAAAAGAAAATGCTTGATAGAATTAATAAATATGCAGAACAGGTTTTAGGCGATATCGACCCCCAAAAGACAAGGGTTTCGATACAGCTCGAAGCCTTAAAGCCTATTATGAACGTAATCGCCAAGGAACAAGGAAAAGATGTGACCGATATCTTTATCGAATATATGGATCTTGCAAGCGAAGCTTCCGTAGCCTCGGACAATAAGATGCGCGAAGCACTTAAAGACTTAAACGAAGGCGACGATTCAAATCCGCCTCTACTTTACAGATAATTAACTAAGTGATGGTGGTTTATTCGTCATGTAATCTTTATATAAATAAAGACCACGATTATTTTGGCACCGTGGTCTTTTTGATTACTTTTTTTGATTACTTATTTGATTACGCGTACTCGGAATACTCCGTCAACTGCAGCCATCTCTTTGATGACGTCATCGGAAGCAGCGCTCTCAATGTCGAACATTGTTACAGCGTACTCTCCTTTTGACTTGTTTACCATGTCGGAGATATTGATGCCATACTTACCGAATACTCCGGTAAACTGAGTGATCATGTTTGCTATATTCTTGTGGAATACTGCAACTCTTCCTTCCTTTACGCAAACTCCCATGTCAATTGCGGGATAGTTAACGGAATTCTTGATAGTTCCGTTTTCAAGGTAATCCATAATCTCCTGAACCGCCATAACAGCGCAGTTATCTTCAGATTCCTCAGTTGATGCTCCAAGATGAGGAGTAAGGATCACACCTTCTTTTCCGGCTGTTGTGGGATTTGCAAAGTCAGAAACATATCTCTTAACCTGACCGTTCTTAAGAGCCTCAAGCATATCTCCCTCGTCAACAAGAAGGTCTCTTGCGTAGTTGATTACAACAACGCCCTTCTTCATCATTGAGATGGCTTCTCTGTTGATCATTCCCTTAGTGGAATCAAGAAGAGGAACATGAATTGTGATATAGTCGCAGTTAGCGTAAATATCTTCTACTTTCTCAACGTGCTTAACCTCTCTCTTAAGGCTCCATGCAGCGTTAACCGAAAGGTAAGGATCGTATCCGTATACTTCCATTCCAAGGCTGATAGCAGCATTTGCAACCTTAACGCCGATAGCGCCAAGTCCGATTACTCCAAGCTTTTTACCGTAAATCTCGGTACCTGCAAAGTTCTTCTTTTCTTTCTCTGCGGTCTTAGCAATATTCTCATCTCCGGCATTTGACTTACACCATTCGATACCGCCTACGATATCTCTTGCTGCGAGGAACATTCCCGCAAGAACGAGTTCTTTAACACCATTTGCATTAGCGCCGGGAGTATTGAAAACAACAATTCCCTTTTCAGCACATTTATCAAGAGGAATATTGTTTACTCCGGCACCTGCTCTTGCTACTGCAAGAAGGTTGTCGGATAATTCAAGCTCATGCATCGAAGCGCTGCGTACAAGTACGCCGTCAGCATCCTCGAATTTATCGGTAACACTGTAATTGCTGGTAAGATTGGAAAGGCCAACCTGAGCAATAGGATTTAAGCAATTAATCTTATACATTTCTTTGCTCCTTTTATGAATTCTCTTTTTCGAACTTTTCCATAAACTCTACAAGCTTCTGTACGCCTTCGATGGGCATAGCATTGTAGATACTTGCTCTCATACCGCCGACGGTTCTGTGACCTTTAAGGTTAACAAATCCTGCAGCGGTAGCTTCCTTAACGAACTTAGCATCAAGCTCTTCGTTTCCGGTTACAAAAGGAACGTTCATAAGAGAACGGGAAGCGGGCTCAACGGTTCCCTTAAAGAGCTTGCTCTTGTCGAGGAAATCGTAAAGGATCTTTGCCTTTTCTTCGTTATGCTTCTTCATAGCTTCAAGTCCGCCCATTTTCTTGAGCCACTTGAATACCTTGCCGCAGATATAGATTGTGTAGCAAGGAGGAGTGTTGTAAAGCGAATCGTTGTCTGCCTGTGTCTTCCACTTCATCATAGTGGGAGTTCCGGGAAGTACATCATCCGTAATAAGGTCTTCTCTGATGATGGCGATAACGCATCCTGCAGGGCCAACATTCTTCTGTACTCCGCCATATACAACGCCGTACTTGGTTACGTCGATAGGCTCTGAAAGGAAGCAGGATGAAATATCTGATACAAGGATCTTGCCCTTTGTATTGGGAAGAGTCTTGTACTTTGTTCCGTAGATGGTATTGTTCTCACAGATGTAAACATAGTCCATATCATCTGTGATAGGAAGGTCTGAACAATCGGGGATATATGAAAATGTCTTGTCAGCTGATGAAGCAAGCTCTACAGCCTCTCCGTAAATTTTTGCTTCCTGATAAGCTTTCTTTGCCCACTGGCCGGTGATGATGTATCCTGCTTTCTTGTTCTTCATAAGGTTCATGGGAACCTGTGCAAAGAAAAGTGAAGCTCCGCCCTGAAGGAAGAGAACCTTGTAGTTGTCGGGAATGTTCATAAGCTCGCGAAGGTCTTTCTCTGCATCTTTGATGATTGCATCGTAAACCTTTGATCTGTGGCTCATCTCCATAACCGACTGACCGCTTCCCTGATAATCAAGCATCTCGGCTGCGGCTTCCTTTAATACTTCCTCGGGAAGCATTGCGGGACCTGCTGAAAAATTAAAAACTCTGGACATTTGCAAATATCCTCCTTGCATATTATTAGTCCTTGCGGACAAAATTTTGATTGTTTACGCTTTTGCTTTAACGCGTTAATATTATGCACTTCTAAATCTTAAAATATAGAATAACTTTATCTTTGCAAAAAATCAAGATAAGAAATAACAAATATAATGAATATTTATTCATTTTTTTGTAACTTTAGTCATTAAACCTCTTTTTTGGCAAGGTCGTCTCCGTCAAATACCTCGCTGATAGGAGCTCCTGCGGGTACCATCGGGAATACCTTGTCATCTTCGGGGATTACGCACTCGATAAGCACGGGCTTCTTAAGCGCAATAGCTTTTCTGAATGTCTCTTCTGCTTCCTCGGGCTTTGTGATCTTGAATGCGGCGCAGCCTAAAGCCTCGGCTACCTTGCAGTAATCGGTAGCATCGTCAAGTATAGTCTGAGAATATCTCTTTCCGTAGAAAAGAGTCTGCCACTGACGAACCATTCCGAGTACGCTGTTGTTTATGACAACCTCGATTATCGGAATGTTGTATCTTGAAGCGGTTGCCATCTCGTTCATATTCATTCTAAAACAGCCGTCTCCCGCTATATTTATGCAGATATCATCAGGTCTTCCCACCTGAGCTCCGATACATGCTCCGAGGCCGTATCCCATTGTTCCGAGGCCGCCGGAAGAAAGGAATGTTCTGGGCTTTGTATATGTATAATACTGAGCGGCCCACATCTGATGCTGTCCTACATCTGTTGTAATTACAGCCTTTCCTTCTGTCACCTTGTCGATTGTCTCGATTACATAAGGGCAGGAAAGCTTGCTTCCGTCGTACTTAAGAGGATACTTCTCCTTAAGAGAGGCAATTCTTTCCATCCACTCTTTATGGTTCTGCTTAGGGATAAGCTCGTTAAGCTCTGTAAGAGTTGCCTTAAGGTCTCCGATAAGGCAGGCATCAACGCGGATATTTTTATTTACCTCTGCGGCATCGATATCGATATGTACAATCTTTGCATTTTCAGCAAACTTCTTGGGATTGCCGATTACACGGTCAGAGAATCTAGCGCCTAAAGCAAGTAAAAGGTCGCACTCGCTTACGCCAAGGTTTGAAGTCTTTGTTCCGTGCATACCGATCATACCGGTATAGCGAGGTGATTTTCCGTCAAAAGCGCCCTTACCCATAAGGGTATCGCAAACAGGGCAATCAAGAAGTTCCGCAAGCTTTGCCACCTCTTCGGAAGCCTCGGATATGATAGCTCCGCCTCCAAGGTAGATAAAGGGCTTATGAGCTTTGCTTAAAAGCTCGGCTACTTCCTGAAGCTCGTTCTTTGTATACTTCTTTACCCTCTCTTCGCATCTTACAACTGGCTTAGGCTCAAACTCGGTAACAGCTGCGGTTACGTCCTTTGTAATATCCACAAGAACAGGGCCGGGTCTGTCGCTCGTTGCGATCTTAAATGCCTTACGAAGGGTATCAGCAAGGTCGTTTATATTCTTAACGATGAAGCTATGCTTGGTAATAGGCATAACAACGCCTGCGATATCAACCTCCTGGAAAGAATCTTTACCGAGAGCGGGAAGGTTTACATTGGCGGTAATAGCAACTACAGGTACCGAATCCATATAAGCTGTAGCAATACCGGTTACAAGGTTTGTGGCACCGGGGCCCGATGTAGCCATGCAAACGCCAACCTTACCGGTAGCTCTTGCATAACCGTCGGCAGCATGCGCTGCACCCTGCTCGTGGCTTGTAAGAATATGGCGAATCTCGCTTTGGTGCTTATAAAGGGCATCGTAGATGTTTAAGATGCTTCCGCCGGGGTAGCCGAATACGGTGTCGACGCCCTGTTCCTTTAAACATTCGATAACGATTTCTGAACCATTAAGTTGCATATCTTTCTCCAATCTATCCTAATTTTTTTTACTTTAATGTGTCGATGATTGCCTGCACTTTAATGCCCCGGCACCGCCTCTCGGCTATGAGGTCCTCGTGGCAGCGGTACTAAGCTCGTAAAGCTTACAGCTTTTACTCGCTAAGTGCCGGCCTCGGACACATTGCCGTTGACATTTAAAGTGCAGGTAATCATCTCTGTTCAAATTAATACAAGAATTACGTATACATTACGAAAATATGCAAATGGTTCCTCAGGATAAATTGCAGGGAGAAGTCGCCATTTCTTATATTGTTCGTTAATGTATATATTATTATGATTACAGACATGCGTAAGAAAGATATGCGACGGGGAGCATAAGGAGCGTCAGTGAGGTAGGCTTTGCATAAAACGGTCCCGGCGTAATTGTTCGAGCAGCTCGCCTGATGTGGCGAGCGTCGCGAGTTAGAGCCGGGCGTTTTCGTACTTTGCAAAGCCGTGACGAACGGTTAAGCGCGACGTCTCTGCTCCTCGTGCATACTTTCTTAGGTATGTCGTAACAGATAATAATAATTTGTGAAATATTATAATGCTCTTACTGCAGACAGTATATCATATCTGAGTATAGAGTTTACTTGCGGGGGAGTTCGAGGACGGCGCCGCGGTTTCCGCTGGTTACGAGCTCGCGGTATCTTGCAAGATATCCGGTAACTTCTCCCTTGTCTACAGGCTTCCACTCAGCGCGCCTTCTTGCGAGCTCCTCGTCGGAAACCTTCATGTTAAGAGTCATCTCAGGGATATTGATAGAGATGATGTCTCCTTCGCGTACAAGAGCGATAGGTCCTCCTACAGCAGCTTCAGGGGATACATGTCCGATTGATGCTCCTCTTGATGCGCCGGAGAAACGACCATCGGTTATAAGCGCTACGGATGAACCAAGACCCATACCTGCGATTGCGGATGTAGGATTGAGCATCTCTCTCATGCCGGGACCACCCTTAGGGCCTTCGTTTCTGATGACCACAACATCGCCGGGAACGATCTTTCCGCCGCGGATAGCAACGATAGCATCCTCCTCGCACTCAAATACCCTTGCAGGGCCTTCGTGTACCATCATCTCAGGTACAACGGCGCTGCGCTTAACAACCGATCCGTCAGGAGCAAGATTTCCTTTAAGGACTGCAAGACCACCGGTCTTTGAATAAGGATTATCAATAGGTCTTATAACCTCAGGATTAAGATTCTTTGCATTCTTGATGTTCTCGCCCACAGTCTTACCTGTAACAGTCATACAGTCAAGATTTAAAAGACCAAGCTCAGCAAGTTCGTTCATAACGGCGTAAACGCCACCTGCCTCGTTTAAGTCCTCCATGTAAGTAGGACCGGCGGGTGCAAGGTGACAAAGGTTAGGAGTCTTCTCGCTGATAGGATTTGCAAATGCAATATCAAAATCAAAGCCGATCTCATGTGCAATCGCAGGAAGATGAAGCATTGAGTTTGTAGAGCAGCCAAGAGCCATATCAACCGTAAGAGCGTTTAAAATAGCCTCTTTGGTCATGATGTCTCTGGGCCGGATATTCTTTTCGAGCATCTCCATAACCTTCATTCCGGCATGCTTTGCAAGCTTAATTCTCTCGGAATAAACGGCAGGAATAGTTCCGTTTCCGCGAAGTCCCATACCAAGGGCCTCCGTTAAACAGTTCATAGAGTTTGCTGTATACATTCCCGAGCAAGATCCGCAGGTAGGACAAACCTTTTGCTCAAACTCGCAAACTTCCTCTTCGGTCATATTTCCGGCAGCGTGCGCTCCGACTGCTTCGAACATCGAAGAAAGACTTCTCTTCTGACCTTTAACGTGACCTGCAAGCATCGGTCCGCCGGATACAAATACCGTAGGAACATTGATCCTTGCGGCAGCCATAAGCAATCCCGGTACATTCTTGTCACAGTTGGGAACCATTACGAGACCGTCAAACTGATGAGCAAGAGCCATACACTCGGTAGAATCCGCAATAAGATCTCTTGTAACAAGAGAATACTTCATTCCTACATGTCCCATTGCAATACCGTCGCAGACAGCGATTGCAGGGAACACAACGGGTACGCCGCCTGCTTCGGCTACGCCCAGCTTAACGGCATTAACTATCTTATCAAGATTCATATGACCGGGTACGATCTCGTTGTAGGAGCTTACGATACCGATCATAGGCTTTTTCATTTCTTCTTCAGTAAAGCCAAGTGCATTAAATAGACTTCTGTGGGGTGCATGCTCAACCCCGCTTTTTACATTATCACTACGCATAGTTTTTCTCCTTTATAAGTATTTCAAACTGCTATCGCATATTTTCTATGTTCTCTAAATGTATTGTCGTTTTTATAATCTATGTTTCGTAATCTGTTTCTTGCTTTTTATGTGCTATATTTCAATTACAAAAAGATTACTTCTCAATTATATAATTCGATTATTATGTAACTCGAAATGCAAGTACGTATATATTAGTTTCTGACCACTGGATGGAGCACTTAGTGAGAGTCACGTGCTAAAATCGGTCCCGGCGAAATTGTTCGAGCAGCTCGCCATGATGAGGCGAGCGTTGCGAGTTAGAGCCGGGCGATTTTGTACTTAGCAAAGTGACTCGAGCTTAGTAGCGGAATCCTTGCGAAGAAACTAATATAACGTAATTGCATTGAGTATTATTACTTGCATTAAGTATTATTACTTGCATTAAGTATTATTACTTGCATTGCCTTATATCAAACGCGTTCGCAGAGCAGATCACCCATCTCTGAGCAGGAAACCTTCTTCATTCCTTCAGAGTAAATATCCACCGTGCGATATCCATCTTTAAGCACCTGTCTTACAGCTCCCTCAATCGCATCAGCCTCCTTGTCGAGGTCGAAGGAGTAGCGAAGCATCATTGCTGCGCTTAGAACCGTCGCGATGGGGTTTGCAATATTCTGCCCTGCAATGTCGGGTGCTGATCCGTGGCTGGGCTCGTAGAGACCAAATTTCGTATCGTTAAGGCTTGCGCTTGAGAGCATACCGATGGAGCCCGTAACCATACTTGCCTCGTCGGAAAGAATATCTCCGAACATATTCTCAGTAAGGATTACATCGAACTGTGCGGGATCCTTTACAAGCTGCATCGCGCAGTTGTCAACCAGCATATGCTCTACTGTAACATCCGGATAATCCGCAGCGACTTCATTTACAACCTTTCTCCAAAGTCTCGAAGAATCAAGTACATTTGCCTTGTCAACGGAAGTAACTTTCTTTCTGCGCTTTCTGGCGATCTCGAATCCCTTTATGGCGATACGCCTGATCTCGGACTCGGAGTAAGTTAAAGTATCGATTGCCTTAAGCTCTCCGCCTTCTTCTATGGTTTTTCTTTCTCCGAAATACAAACCACCGGTTAGTTCTCTCATAATAAGCATATCAAAACCGGCCTTTGAGATCTCTTCCTTTAAAGGACAAGCGGCAGATAGTTCTTCGTAAAGATAAGCGGGACGAAGGTTGGCAAAAAGGTTAAGAGCTTTTCTGATCTTTAAGAGACCTGCTTCAGGTCTTTTCTCAGGGGGAAGCTTGTACCAGGGAGATGTTGATGTATTTCCTCCGATTGAGCCCATAAGTACGGCATCAGCAGCCTTAGCGGTAGCGATAGCTTCGTCTGTCAAAGGCTCTCCGCATGCATCGATTGATGCGCCGCCCATTAGAATATCGGTGAACTTCATCTCATGACCGTATTTTTTAGCAACAGCCTCAAGAACTTTCTTTGCCTGAGAAACTATCTCGGGTCCGATTCCGTCTCCGGGAATGCAAGTGATATTCAAAACCATAATCTTCCTCCTTGATATTACAAAGCCAAAGGCTTTTTTATGTAGCAAAAAAGGACAGCCGTTTAAGCTGTCCCAAATAATTGCTTATCTTATTTTGATTCAGCTCCTGATCCCTGGTCAGCTTTTTCAACTTTGCTGATGGCACTTTTGTCCATAGGGATACGACAGTTTCTATTGTTACCAAACTCGACAATAACAGTATCGTCTGAGATATCAATGATAATGCCGTAGAAACCGGAAGTAGTCAAAACGCAATCGCCAACGTCCATAGAATTGAGCATCTCTTTAACTCGCTTCTGCTCTTTCTTTTGAGGTCGCATAAAGAAGAACCACATCGCGAAGATGATTACCGCATAGATAGCGATCATACCGATCATGCTGGCCCAATTGGTGCCGGCCTGTGCTCCCTCGGCAGCAGCTTCTGTGGTTTCAGTCAGTAGAACCAAATAATTCATAGAACCCTCCAAATGTAGTCATATACAAATGACATTTTTATTTATTTTTTCGCGCAGATATAATCATACACAAATTTTTAAATGCTAGCAAGCATTTTAGAATTATTTCATAAACAAAGTTAATTTAATGTTAAAATCAGTCCGCTCCCGCTTCCATCTGAGCAAGGGCATTTTTCTTAAACTCTGCAAACCTTCCCTCATCCAGAGCGTTTCTGATATCCTCCATAAGGTGGTTGTAATAGTAAAGATTATGGAGTACGCAAAGTCTAAGGCCCAGCATTTCTCCCGCTACGTGAAGATGCCTTATATAAGCTCTTGAATATCTCCTGCAGGCGGGGCATCCGCAGCCTTCCTCTATCGGTCTGTCATCGTTTGCATACTTGGCATTCTTTATATTGATCTTGCCAAACTTTGTATAAACATGTCCGTGGCGGCCGTTTCTTGCGGGATATACACAGTCGAAAAAGTCGATTCCTCTCTCAACGCCCTCTAAGATATTAGCCGGAGTTCCGACGCCCATAAGGTACGTGGGCTTATCCTGGGGAAGATAGGGGACAACTTCGTCCAATATGTTGTACATTTCTTCATGAGTTTCGCCGACGGCAAGTCCGCCCACAGCGTAACCCGGAAGATCAAACTCGGAAATACGCTTTGCATGCTCGATACGGATATCCGGGAAAACAGCGCCCTGATTGATTCCGAAGAGCATCTGATCCTTGTTTATCGTATCTTCAAGGCTGTTAAGCCTGTCCATCTCTGCCTTGCATCTTTCAAGCCAGCGGGTCGTTCTGTCAACAGAAGGCTGAACGTAGGATTTATCGGCTTTGGAAGGAGGACATTCGTCGAAAGCCATAGCTATGGTCGATCCGATATTTGACTGTATCTGCATACTTTCCTCGGGGCCCATGAAAATAATGCGTCCGTCGACGTGGGAATGGAAAGTAACGCCCTCTTCTTTAATTTTACGAAGTCCCGCAAGGGAAAATACCTGAAATCCGCCTGAATCGGTGAGGATCGGCTTATTCCAGCTCATGAATTTATGAAGTCCGCCCATCTCCTTAATAAGCTTATCTCCGGGACGGACATGCAGATGATAGGTATTTGAAAGCTCGACCTGACATCCGATATTTTCAAGATCTTCCGTAGATACCGCGCCTTTTATGGCTCCGACTGTACCTACATTCATAAAAAGGGGCGTCTGGACTGTGCCGTGGACTGTTTCAAACTCAGCTCTCTTGGCTCTTCCCTCAACCTTTAAAAGCGTATATTTATTCTTGCTCAAGATAAATCTCCCAAAATTCTTCCAAAGTAAGGTCCTCGTTATACATAACGGTAGCGGCTTCAACGCCGACATATCTGAAATGCCAGGGCTCATACTCGATTGTAGTGATGTACTCTTTATCCGCGGGATACCTTAAGATAAAGCCGTAATAATGCGCGTTTTCCGCAAGCCATTTTCCGGCGGCGGTCTCTCCGAATCCTTCCGTAAGGGATGTGTATGTATCGCTTACGATATCAAGAGAAAGTCCGGCTTCATGCTCGCTGGCTCCGGGAATCGTAACCGCCTGACCCGCAAGCTTATAAGCCTCGAGATAGCTCATTCCCGCGTTCATGAACTTTGTGATCTTATTGTTGTAAAGAAGAACCTGCAAAGCCGAAGTTCTATAGGGGCTTCTGATTGAAAGGTTAACGCCGTCTGCCTTAGCAGCCTTAAGCATCTCAACAAGATCGGGGATTATCCTTTTATCGCACTGGTGAACTCCGTAGATGGTTCCGAGCGGCACCTCGTAATCATCGGGGATGAAGTGTGATTTGTTGATAAGGATAAGCCTCCAGTCGCTTGAATCAAACTTGTAATCTTTGTAATCTTTATTATCACCTTCGGTTATCTTAGGCGCCGCAGGAGTCTCTTCGTCGTCCTCCACTTCAACGATATATTCGTTAATAATCTCATCTGCCTGATATAAGTCTTCTTTGGAAATATCTCCGGACTCACTTACGCTCATCTCGAGGATCTGTTCCTGCTCGGAGGTTTCTTCTTCCGCTTTGTCCGCAAGAAGAAGCGCATCCTCTTCGGATTTTTCCGCAAGGAATACGGAATCGTCAAGCATCTCAAAATCTATAGTCCAGCCTTCCGCGTTTTCGGAGGAATCCGTTCCGAAAGAAAAAGAGCTGAACACAGGAAATAGGAGTATGCTTATAAAAGCAACTCCTATCTTTTTTGCGTTTCGCCCGAAAGAGTTGTGGATAAGGAAAACAAGTTCCGTAATCCCTCTAAGAGGAGAAACGATTATCTTACATATAAAGTTTTTTCTGGCAAAGTTTTTAAGTTTCTGCCTGAACTTTTCCTGTTTCGTTAAGTACATAAAAAGGTAGGTCCAATCTAAATCAAAGCTTATGGAATAATATACAGTTAGGTGTATGAACAGAAAGAGGCTTTCCGTTCATAATAAGGGTATGCGCTTTTAGATCAACCTTGAAAAATGTCATTGTATCTGTTTCGTGGTTTAAAGATACAAGGAACTTGTTTCCCGGGAAGATCTCGGCATCCTTGAGAGAAAACGGATCGGGTTTAGCTTAGAAGCTGTGGCCGCCACCACCGCCTCCGCCGCCTCCACCACCGCCGCCACCGCCACCGCCGCCTCCGCTGTCGGAGGAGTGATGGTAGGTTTTGGAGGAGAGAAGCGTCATGCCGATGGTCTGAGCGGCAACGCGGCTTAAGACCGGAGCGGCTGCCATCGCGACATTAACGGCAACGGGCTTTTTCTGCGCGCTGGAGCGCTGGGCTTTGAGAATCAGGAAGCTGATGATAACCGCCGCGTTGATCGAGATCAGCGCGAGGGAGATGTACTTCATCGGCTGAGCGATGCGCCCGCCTTCGAGGATCGTCAGCTCCTGCTCAAACGCTTTGGCCGCGCAGGCGTAATAGTGACCGTTGGTCGCGTAGGTGTAGACGTTGTCCGTGATCGTGTTGGCGTAGGACTTCGTGACGGTGCGGTAGATCCGGCCGTCCGACTGAATGTAGATCTCGCGGTTGTACATGTCGATCATGAACACCGTCGAGCTTGAGCTTCCGTAGTAGCGCTGGCGAACGCTCCGCGAAAGGCTTGCGGTATCGCTCGCGTACGAATCGTTCGACGCGAAGAGGATGTTGCCGTACTCGGTCAGCGGCTTCATGACCTCGAGCAGGTCGGCCTCTTCCTGATCCGTCAGCAGATCGGCCTCATCGAGAACCCGGGCTTCGTAGCCGGTGGAGGGGTTTTCGTAGGTTTTGTCATCCGCTTTAACGCGTGAGGGCGCGGCAAGAAGGAATACGGCCGCCATGAGGAG
>CADATP010000028.1:0-1884 GCA_902790935.1 uncultured Lachnospiraceae bacterium
CGCAGCCCTGGCTGTCGCAGATGTTGTTATTTTCTTTCTCCTCGACAGCCGCGGGATAGCCGCCGCAAGACGTTATCTCACGATATACTATATTTGTCATATAGTATTTTATTTGAGTGCGGTTTTGATGATCCTGATCATGAGTAAGAGCAAACGGCTTTGGTTCTTTATTATCCCCGTTGGTCTTATATGCGTGTATCAGATGTTGATCCTTGTCTGCAATTACTTCATAGCGGGCGCAAATCTCATTCTCTTTGAAAAAAAGATCGCTTTCGGTAAACTCTGGTGGGTGGCCGATGTTTCATCCCAAAACTCTGCATTTTGGGGATTCGGCGCTTTCAGAGGATTATACACCGTAAGCACGTTTCTTATTATTGTCCTTTGCATCATCGGCGCGCTTAGAACGGCATCGACTTTCAGAAACAGATACCTTGCTATAATCTTAGTTGAAACCCTCTATGCAATTTTTGAATATATTATCCGCGTTAACTACTGGCCGGCGTGGATTCTTTGCGTTGCGATGACGCCGATCTGCATTTTCTATCTCTATATTACAACTTATTATCCTGTAAAGAGATTGAAGGATTCATCCCTTATGCGCTTTGCGGATGAGATGAACGATGCCTTTATCCTTTATGATGAATATAACCATCTGTTATATATGAATGAGGTTATACGTAAGGCTGTAAATAAAGAGATGATGGAGATATTCGGAAAGAAGGAGACTCTTGACGGATGGATCCAAAACACTATGAACATCGAGGGAATGGAGGTTATCGTTCTCGGAGATGAACATGGAGAGACATATTACAGAGCCCGCAAGATGGAGCTTTGGGACAACAGGCATTTCCTTGGAACGATTTATATTCTCCATGATACTACGGATACTCTTATGAAGATCGGAGCAATCAAGGAGGCAAGCGAGGAGATAGAGCGCGCGGCCAAGATGAAGTCCGACTTTTTGGCGAATATGAGCCACGAAATCCGCACGCCTATGAACGCCGTTATCGGAATGGCGGAGCTAGCTCTCAGAGAAGAGCTCCCCGCGAATGTTGTGGATTACATCGGCCAGATTCAGACATCCGGTAAAAACCTTCTTAATATCATCAACGATATCCTTGATTTTTCAAAGATTGAGGCCGGAAAAATGGAAATCCTTCCGGACAGATATGAGCCTCTTTCAGAGATCAATGATATCGCCAATATTCTCCAAAACCGTATTGGCGACAAAAAGATCGAGCTTTTTGTTACCAGCGATTACGATGTACCCTACGCCCTTTTGGGAGATGCCATGCGCATCAGGCAGATCATCATCAATCTTGCAAACAACGCCATCAAGTTTACGCCTAAGGGAGTTGTTCATATAAACATAACCTGCGACAGGATCGACGATAAAAATGTGATGATGAATTATCATATCCGCGATACCGGTAGGGGAATCAAACAGGAGGATCTTTCTAAGCTTTTCAGAAGCTTTGAACAGGTTGATTCAAAGAGAAACCGCCTTGTGGAAGGAACGGGTCTCGGACTTGCGATATCCAAAAAGCTTTGCGAAGCTATGGGCGGAACTATCGGAGTTACAAGCGAGTACGGAGTGGGATCGGACTTTTATTTTTCAATTCCTCAAAAGGTTTTGGACGATCGAAGACAGCTTGAAGTTAAAGGCGCCGAGAATATCCACGCTTTTGTACTCAATGAAAATACCACGATGATCGAGATGTTTATCTCAGACTCGGAAAAACTTGGCGTAAAGGCCGAAGGCATAAGGAATTTGGACGAGTACAAGCCTACGGGAAAGAAAGATTTCATCTTCTTTATCCACGAGATCTACGGAGCCGAAATGAGGGAGTTCCTTAAAGAGAATCCGCATGTTACGGGAATTAT
>CADATP010000028.1:1896-30730 GCA_902790935.1 uncultured Lachnospiraceae bacterium
ATCGGATCTGCCGAATCTAAGCGTTATGAGACGCCCTGAGACGACTCTTAACCTTTCGATGATGTACAACGGTTACAAGTCCACAAGGAGGATCGGAGACCCTTCGAAGGCATACGCTGTTGATTTTACCGCTCCCGGAGCAAAGATTCTGATCGTTGATGACAATGAGATAAATATTACGATTGCCGAAGGTCTGATGCAGCCGATGAAGGTTACCTGCCTGCGCGCTACGAGCGGAAAGGAAGCCATCGAGATAATCAGAACACAGCATGTAGATGTTGTTCTTATGGACCATATGATGCCGGAGATGGACGGAATCGAGGCAACGCATATTATCCGCGAGACTATCCCTCAGTCCTTTGGACTTCCGATATTAGCTCTTACCGCAAATGTTATGGAGGGGGTTAAGGATATGTTCATTCAGGAGGGAATGAACGACTTTATCCCGAAGCCTATTGATATAAGAGAGCTTGCAAGTAAGCTTAAATACTGGATACCGAAGGAACTTATCAAAGAGATGAGCGAGGAAGAGGAGGAGAGCCTTCTTGCAACGGAAGAAGAAAAAGACGAGGAGCTTTCAAAGCTTTCATTCCTTGATACGGATAAAGCCATATCGGGACTTGGCTCCGCAGCGCTGTTTAAAAAGATTGCCTTTGAGTATTACAAGGCGGGAGAGGATAAGCTTAAAGATCTTTTGGAGAGCTTTAAGGCAAGGGACTGGAGCAGTTATATAATAAGGATCCATGCCTTAAAGAGCAGTTCAAGACAGATCGGAGCAATGGAACTTGGAGATATATCCGAGAAGCTCGAATTTGCCGGAAAAGATGAAAAGTTTGATTTTATCTTAGAGAATAACGAAAAGGCTGTGGCGCTTTACAAAGATGTTTTGGAAAAGCTTTCTGCCGTTTATCCGAAGGAAGAGGTTTCGGACGAGAATCTTCCTGAGATTTCGGAGGAAGAGCTTAAAAAGTGTCTTGAAAGCCTGCGGGATGCATGCGATAATCTCGATATGGATGAGATGGAAAAAGCGAGGGATTATCTGAAAGGGTTTAAGCTGCCCGAAGCGCTCGGCGCAAGGTTCGATGAGCTCTCCAAAGCGGTTGATAACATCGATTCCGACGCATGTATGGAGATTATTTCCGAATTTTTATAGAGGTTATATGATTTTCTTGTAAAAACCCCTTGCGCAAGGGGTTTTTCTATGCTAAAATTTCGAATGTTGTGATAATACACGTGAAATCTATTCGTACGAAGGTGCGGGAAACCGTAAGGTACGGAGTGCAAAGCCTTTTAACGCAGGGCCTTGCAGAGGATTCACGGATGCACGGACCTTTCGGGAAACGATGGTCCTTTAACCTAAGGAGGTAAAAATGAGCGTTATTTCAATGAAACAGTTACTTGAAGCAGGTGTTCATTTCGGACATCAGACCAGAAGATGGAACCCTAAGATGGCTCCCTACATCTTCACTGAGAGAAACGGAATCCACATCATCGACCTTCAGAAGTCCGTTGTTAAAGTTGACGAGGCTTACAAGGCAGTTGGAGAGATCGCTGCACAGGGCGGAACAATCCTTTTCGTTGGTACCAAGAAGCAGGCTCAGGACGCAGTTAAGACTGAGGCAGAGCGTTGCGGTATGTACTATGTAAACGAGAGATGGCTCGGCGGTATGCTTACCAACTTCAGAACCATCCAGTCAAGAATCGCAAGACTTCACGAGATCGAGAAGATGTCTGAGGACGGAACTTTTGATGTACTTCCCAAGAAAGAAGTTGCAGGTCTTCAGAAAGAGTGGGACAAGCTCGAGAAGAACATCGGCGGAATCAAGAATATGAGCAGAATTCCTGACGCTATCTTCGTTGTAGACCCTAAGAAGGAGCACATCTGTGTTCAGGAAGCAAGAGCCCTTGGAATCACCCTTATCGGAATCGGCGATACCAACTGCGATCCCGATGAGCTTGATTACATCATCCCCGGAAACGACGATGCAATCCGTGCCGTAAAGCTTATCGTTGCTAAGATGGCAGACGCTGTTATCGAAGCTAACCAGGGTGACGAAGCTTTCACCGCTGCTGATGCAAATGCAGACGCTGCAGCTGAAGCTACCGACATCGAGGAAGTTGCTACTGAGGAATAATCCTTCAGTTAAATAATGATTTACATATGGGGAGCGAATAACTCCCCATTTTTTAAGAAGATAAGGAGATTAATAAAATGGCAGATATTACCGCAGCTATGGTAAAAGAACTGCGCGAAGCTACCGGCGCAGGTATGATGGAGTGCAAGAAGGCACTTACCAAGACTAACGGAAATTTTGACGAGGCAGTTGAAGAGCTCAAAAAGAGCGGAGCTGCTAAAGTAGAGAAGAAAGCAAGCAGAATCGCAGCAGAAGGTATCACAAGAGTAGCTTCTTGCGATAATACTGCAGTAGTTGCTGAAGTTAACTCCGAGACCGACTTCGTTGCTAAGAACGAAGTATTCCAGGCGTTTGTACAGGAGATCGCTGACAAGGCACTTGCTTCCGGATTAAACGGTGGCGCGAACGGAGAGGACGTACAGGCACTCCTTGACGGCGGACTTCAGGAAGTTGTTAACGAGAAGACATTACAGATCGGTGAGAAGCTTTCTTTCAGAAGATTCCAGAGGGTTTCCGGTGATGTTGTAGCAAGCTATGTTCACGGAGGCGGAAAGATCGGTGTTCTTGTTGCAGCTAACGGAACCAATTCCGATGCTACCAAGGAAGCTCTTACCAACATTGCAATGCAGATTGCAGCTATGAACCCTACCTACATCAGCAGAAACGATATCTCTGAGGCAGAGCTTGCAAAGATCAAGGAAATCACAATCGACAGTGCTCTCAACGATCCTGCATCTCTTCCTAAGCCCATACTTCAGAAGCTTATCGAGAAGGCTCTTAACGAGAAGGCATGGAGCGATGATGATGTTAAGGCTTACGAAGCTGAGAAGAACAACAAGTTCCTCTTCAACTTCCTTTCTAAGGAAGCTGCAGCAAAGCTTGCTGAGTACGCTATGGCTGAGAAGGATACTTATGTTCAGGACAAGATCTTTGCAGGACTTGTTGATGGACGTATCTCCAAGCAGCTTAAGGAGATCTGCCTCCTTGACCAGACCTATGTTAAGGCTGAGGACGGAAAGCAGAGCGTTGAAGCTTACCTTAAGAGCGTAGCAGCTGACCTCAAGATCGCTAAGTTCGTTCGTTTCGAGACCGGTGAAGGCCTTGAGAAGAAGAACGAAGACTTCGCCGCAGAAGTTGCTGCACAGCTTGGATAATTCTTCTCAAGTGTCGTATCTAATCTAATAGATTATTTCCATGTGTTTATTAGCCCGACCTGATATTTCAGGCCGGGCTTTGTTTTTATTTGTTGTAAAAATGCCTCGGTGTAAATTCATCGTGGCTTTTTTATTATTATAGATTTTTTGCGTTTATAATTTTTGTTTATATATGAAATGAGCTTACACGAAACGCCTGATTTGGTGGATTTTTATATTTCTGTGTAAAATATTGGGAAAGTATGGTGGAGACGTAAAATATATTTATAAAAAATGAATTGATTTACGTATAAATCGCCGGGCCGGTAAGATAATATTAAGATGAGTATTATACAGATGACAAGTTTTGCCGGAGGTATATATGAAAGAAACAAAGGGCTTTAAATTAAATGAAAGCGGATATTTCAAATGCGGTAACGCGGATATTATGGCGTTTAATGATTATTATCCCGCAGGACACCAGTCGGGCGTAACTCTTATTATGGGAGATAGGAGACTTGTATCCAATGGTGATGTCAGGTTTGAGCAGACACCGGGGCAGTGGCAGCCTCTTCCCAAGCAACTGGACCGTAAAGTTTTAAAGAAGGAAAACTCTATAGTTACAAGACTTAAATATCCGGACGAAAACGCTCATCTTAAGGGATTCAATCCGATGATCTATCCTGATTTTTGTTTCGAGTATGACATAACAGTTACCGGAACTGAGGATGGAGCAAATATCAAGATCAGTATGGATAGAGATATACCGGCGGAATATGAGGGCAGACTTTTCTTTAATCTTGAGCTTTTCCCAGGAGCGATGTTTGGAAAAAGCTATATTTGCGGCGATAAAACAGGCATTTTCCCAAGACAGCCTTTAGGCCCCGGACTTAAACAGGAGAGCAATCTTGGCAGGAGCCTTAAGATGAAACCAAAGAGCCGTGGTGAATCAGGAGAAGCTGCTAAGGATGCAGAAAACAATGTAACCGGAGTAATAGTGTCAGCGCAAATAGCTTGCGGAGAAAAGGAAATGCGTGCTGATGCTGATATTTTGACCGGCCGAAAGAGGATGTTTGATTTTAAAGACGGCTCAAAGTCAAGAGATAATTCTATATGCACATCAGAGAAAAATGATGACTGCAAGTTTGATACGGTTGCCTGCGACTATAATCCTATCGTTGCTGACGATTTGATTGCGGAGCCTTACGCTACGGGAAAGAAGATTACAATTGCTCCGGAAGCGGAAGAGATGTGTTTTAGCATTGAATCTTTGGGCGAGAAGCTGTCTTTATATGACGGTAGATTTAACCATAATAACGGATGGTTTGTTATAAGTGTTCCCCTTAAAAAGAATAATGACAACTGCGTCGGAAATGTTTTAATAACACCTAAAGTTAATATGAAAAGCCTTAGAAAGCCATCAATTCAGGTATCTCAAGTCGGTTTCCATCCGTTAGAGAGCAAGAAAGCAATAATCGAGCTGGATGCAAGAGACGGACAGATTAAAGACATTTCGCTCGAGAAGCTGACCGAAAACGGTGCGGTTACCATCAAGAAAGAAGCTGCTGATAAATGGGGAAGATTCCTCAGATATAACTATTTGAAATTTGACTTTTCAGATATAAAAGATGAAGGAATATACCGGATCTCCTACGGTGAGCAAAAATCAAATGTTTTCAGAATTTCTCGCGATGTGTACGAAAGAGGAGTCTGGCAGCCTGTGCTTGAATATTTCCTTCCTGTTCAGATGTGCCATATGAGAGTGAATGAAAAGTATCGTGTGTGGCATGGACTATGCCATATGGATGACGCAAGAATGGCACCGGAGTATTACAACCATTTTGACGGCGCTTTTCAAAAGGCGGGTACATTAACGAAGTATAAACCGGGAGAGCATATTTGCGGTCTTAACCATGGCGGCTGGCACGACGCCGGCGACTTTGATCTCAGGATCGAATCTCAGACTGCTGAGGTTTATAATCTTTCCATGGCTTTTGAAGAGTTTGATGTTTATCTCGATGAGACAACAGTAGACCAGGAAAAGCATGTAACCGAAATTCACGAGCCTGATGGTAAGAATGATATTTTAGAGCAGATCGAACATGGAGTTTTGTCGATCATCGGAGGATATAAGTCTCTCGGAAGGCTTTATAAACAGATAATCTGCTCCGACTTGCGCCAGTACGTTCTCCTTGGAGATGCCACAAATATGACAAAGGGAAATCCTGATAATCCAACGGAAAGACTTGTATTTACAGAAGACAATCCGGTTAAAGAACTTACTGCGGCGGCGCATTTGGCAGCGGCTTCCAGAGCGCTTAAAGGGTTCAACGATTCATTGTCCGCGGATTGTTTGAAAGTAGCAGAGGAATTGTACGATATTACAGGCAATTATGGCGGAGAGATGGTTAGTCTTAATTACGATATCGGCGATGATAGGCAAAGCAGGACTTTAAGCGCAAGGATTCATGCTGCATCCGAACTGCTAATTTCAACTGAAGACGAAAAGTACAAAGATTTTTTGCACAATAATATTGGCTTTATCCGCAAAAATATAAAGGGACTTGGCTGGATAATCTGTAGAAGTCTCGATATGCTGGATGCGTTGGATTACGACACTATAAAATCCGCTATGCCGGATCTTAAGGCCGAGATGGACAAGATGAAGGCCGAAACCCCGTATGGAATTCCTTACAGACCGAATATTTGGGGGGCCGGATGGGCAATTCAGGGTATGGGAAGCCAGTATTACTTCTTGCACAAGACTTTCCCGGATATATTTGGACCCGAACTGTTATTTGATGCTTTGCAGTTCATTCTAGGATGCCACCCCGGAGAAAACACAGAGTCTTTCGCATCAGGAGTCGGCGTAAAGAGCGCAACTGTCGCCTATGGTGCAAACCGCGCGGACTGGTCATATATCCCGGGTGGCGTAATAAGCGGAACAGCGCTGATACAGCCTGATCTGCCCGAACTCTTGGATTTCCCATTCCTTTGGCAACAAAAGGAATATGTCATCGGAGGCGGGTCTACAAACTATTTGCTCCTTGCCCTTGCAGTAAAGCATGTGCTGGAAGAAATGTAGGGAATCCGCATGCTAGTGGCGGATGGAGAGAGCGTGCGGGATAGATAAAAGTGCGGCTCTGCATGCCACTGCTGGACGGAGCGAGCGTGCGGGATAGAGGAAAGTGAAGTTCCGCACGCTCTGAAAGTAAGCACCCGGCATGCGGAAAATTGAAAACACTAAATCCGCACGCCGCAAAGGCGAAAGCTGAGCATGCGGAAACGACAAAAGCTGCCGGGCTGGTGCCGCGGCAGCTTTTATCATATATTTTTTCACTATATTGGAGGGTGGGACTTATATATACTTGAATCTGCAATAGCTGCTGCGCCCCGAGACGCTATCAGTGCCCTTAAAACACTTGTAACGCCCTAAAACACTTGTGGCGCCCTAAGACACCTGCGCGGCTATATAGATTCAATTACATGCAGGTATATCCGCCGTCTACGGGCACGATTGCGCCGGTTACGTAGGATGAAGCGGGAGAGGAAAGGAAGATTGCGGCTGTGTCGAGCTCGCCTTCGTTTCCGTAGCGCTCAAGAGGAATCATTGTTCTTGCGTTCTGCTGGAAGAACTCGGAATCAAGAGTTTCCTTGGTAAGAGGAGTGTAGAAGTATCCGGGGCAGATAGCGTTTACGGTAATGCCCTTAGCACCCCATTCTGCAGCGAGTGCTCTTGTGAGGTTAACAACACCGCCCTTTGCAGCGTGGTAAGGAGCTGAGCCGGCAATCTTGTTTCCGACCATTCCGTACATGGAAGCGATATTGATGATACGTCCGAAGCCTGCAGGGATCATAGCCTTTTTAGCGATAGCTCTTGCCATCTTGAAGGTTCCGAAGAGGTCGATGTTCATTTCGTTTGCAAACATCTCATCGGGAACGTCCTCAGCAGGAGTAACTCCGCCGGTACCTGCGTTATTGATAAGAATATCGATACGTCCGAATTTCTCAAGAATAGTATCAACAGCGGCGTTTACCTTATCTGTATCTGTAATATCACAAGCTACTCCGATAGCTTTTACACCGTAAGTTTTTTCAATATCAGCGGCAACCTCGTCGATAAGATTCTGACGACGGGCAAGAGCAACGATGTTTGCTCCCTGGCTTGCAAGAGCCTTAGCCATCTGTACACCGAGACCGGTGGAACATCCTGTAACAACGGCAACTCTGCCGGTAAGATCGAAATAATTGTTCATAAAAAAGCCTCCTTAAATGTTCTGATGTTAATTTAATTGTGTAAAACCTTTTTGATAGCATCACTATATCAGCAAACGATTTATTTGGCAAGTGTAAACGCTTACATTTCTGAAAATTTATATATTTTTTACAAAGTTTACACGGAATTTATGGATGATTACACTATTCCTTTCATGTAACCACGAAAATCAAACGGATTATAGGAAGCGACGAAAAAGTCAAACAAATTCTCCCCAAAATCATAGGAAAATCATATTATTTTAAGTACAACTCGGTATTAGCAATTCCCTTTAAAAATAAAATATGCTATAATTAATCATGTTTTTTTGAAAGGAGTTCATATATGGCTGAAAAGAATAATTCCGAACTTAAGAAAAGCAATGAAGTTCTTGCAAAATTATCAATCAACAAAATCTCAAATAAGGTTGCTATCATTGAGCAAACGGCGCTTGTTTCTATTATAGCGATCGCTTACCTTATTGAGTTTATCAAGGGAAATCGCACGCTCCCTTACGTTCTTGCTACTATCGCTCTGTGTTTTGTACCTGTGGTGATAGCTGCCCTCTTATACAAAAGAAATCCTGATTCTCAAGAAGGAATAATGAGGACGATAGGATTGGGATTTACGATCCTTTACGGATTTGTACTGTTTACTGCTTCGAATGATCATGTATTTGTTTATTTGATGCCGATGCTGATCATACTTCTTATTTTTAACCAGATGAGATTTATTGTGATCATCGGAATCGGTGCGACTGTATTTAATATTATTTCCGTTATGATACAGATCCTTGTTTACCACAGGACCGAACCGTCGGATATCACGACGTATGAAATACAGGTTCTTGTTGTGGCTGTTTGTGCGGTTTTCTTTATTACGCTCAGCAAAAATACCAACAAGATTTCCGAAATCCGTGCTGCGAGACTTTCGATTGAAACCGACAAGGCAAATGAACTCGTTGAAAGAATCCTCGGCGTATCCAAGAAGCTTACCGACAATATCGCTGTTGTTGATGAGAAGATGTCAAGACTCAATGATTCAATGGTCCAGACCCTTGATTCTATGAGCGAGGTTAACAGCGGTACAAATGAATCCGCCGAGGCTATACAGCGTCAGCTTGTAAAGACCGAGGAGATTCAGGAATATATCAATTCTGTTCAGGGCGCTACTGTTGTTATCGGCGACAGTATGGAAAGCACGATGAACGCAATAGAAACCGGTGACGAGCAGGTTGCGGCTCTTAATAAGCTGACCTCAGAGTCCGATAAAGCAGGCGAAGAGGTTGCCGCATCACTTGCTTCCTTTAGCGAGATTGCAGGTCAGATGAATTCCATCACGGATCTCATTAACAGCGTTGCTTCCCAGACAAGTCTTCTTGCGCTTAACGCTTCGATCGAAGCCGCAAGAGCAGGAGAAGCCGGAAGAGGATTTGCTGTTGTTGCTTCTGAAATTTCAAATCTCGCCGGCCAGACGACAAAGGCTACCGGAGATATTACAGAGCTTATAGAAAAGATCAACAGTCAGCTTGACGGCATGATCGCCAGCATCGACGGACTTTTAGAGGGCAATAAACAGCAGACTGTTGCAGCCGAAAAGACGGCCGGAAGCTTTGAGAACATTGCACAGAATATCGACAAGATAAGACATGAATCCGATGAACTTAACAAGATAGTCAGAAGCCTTGCGGCGTCAAATAAAGAGATCATTGATTCGATCCAGACAATCTCTGCGATAACCGAAGAGGTTAGCGCTCATTCAAACGAGACTTACAGCGCAAGCGAAGATAATCAAAAGACTATCGAACAGATCACTGACGTTGTCGCTAAGCTGAGCGAAGACGCGGAAAAGCTTAAAAACGCAGAGTAATGCGCGAATATATACCAATAGAAAATCAGATTGGAGACTTATGAAAAAATGAAACACACAGACATTAAAGAAGTATTTGAAAAGCCCGCATACGGCGAGCAGGTAACAGTCTGCGGATGGGTACGTACATCCCGAGATTCCAAGAATGTTGCATTTGCTGAGCTCAATGACGGTACTTCTCTTAAGCACCTGCAGATTGTTCTCGACAAGGAAAGCGGAAAGGCTTTTCCCGAGGATGCTCTTAAACTCGGAACTTCTCTTAAGGTTACCGGTAAGGTTGTTGAAGGAAGGAACAATACTCCCGAGATCAATGCTGAGGAAATCGAAGTATTGGGAAGCTGCCCTGCAGAGTATCCCCTTCAGAAGAAGCGTCATACTCTTGAGTTTTTACGTACTATGCCTCATCTCCGCGGAAGAACAAATACCTTTAATGCTATGCTCAGAGTTCGTTCGGTGCTCGCTGCTTCATTACATGAGTACTTCCAGAAACATAACTATGTTTACGTAAATACTCCTCTTATCACCGGAAGCGACTGCGAAGGCGCCGGTGAAATGTTCCAGGTAACAACCATCGGTTATAGCGACAAGTACAAGAGTGAAGAAGAGTATTATGCAGACGATTTCTTCGGAAGAAGAGCCGGACTTTCCGTATCCGGACAGCTTGAGGGTGAGATGGCTGCTATGGCTATGGGCAAGATTTATACCTTTGGTCCTTCATTCCGCGCTGAGAATTCCAATACTCCCAAGCACCTTGCCGAGTTCTGGCATATCGAGCCCGAAGTAGCTTTTGCGGAGCTCCCCGATGTTATCGAGATTGCAGAGGATATGCTTAAGTATGTAATCGGTAATGTCCTTGAAAAGTGCCCCAAGGAGATGGAATTCTTCGATCAGCACTTCGAGGAAGGCCTTATTGCAAGACTTAAAGATCTTATTTCACATGACTTTGCTACCGTTACTTACACCGAGGCAATCAAGCTTTTAAAGGAATCAGGAGAGAACTTCGTATATCCCGTAGAATGGGGCGTTGACCTTCAGACCGAGCATGAAAGATATATCGCCGAGAAGGTATTTAAGCGCGCGGTATTTGTTACTGATTATCCTAAGGAGATCAAGTCCTTCTATATGAAACAGAATCCTGACGGAAAGACTGTTGCGGCTGTTGACCTTCTTGTACCCGGTGTCGGCGAGATCATCGGCGGAAGCGAAAGAGAAGCGGATTATGACAAGCTTGTAGCCGCTATGAACGAGAGGCATATGAACCTGGATCTCTACAATGATTATCTTGATCTTCGCAGATTCGGCTCTGTACCTCACGGCGGATTCGGACTTGGATTTGAGAGACTTATCATGTATGTTACCGGCATTCAGAACATCAGAGACGTAATTCTCTTCCCCAGAACAGTCGGAAACATCAGATAAAGTTTTATTTGACATTAATTCTACGATGTTATATTATTTTCAAAGATAATAACGCAAAGGCGCGGTATTGCTACTTGCAATGCCGCTTTTTTGTAATATTGCGGATAGCGAATTCAAATAGCTATCCGAATATAAAATAGAATTATTTACCGGGAGGAAAAGAAGATGTCAGAAAATATTTATATTCCCGAGGGTTATAAATCAGCTCTCTCGCTCAGGGAAACACAGCATGCTATCAAGTACATTAAAGATACTTTTCAGCAGACCCTTTCTTTTGCGGTTACGCTGGATCGTGTTACCGCGCCCCTTATCGTTCGTTCCGGAAGCGGTATCAACGACGATTTAAACGGTGTTGAGAGAAAAGTAAGTTTTGATATGCTCGCCGAAGGCGGAGAAGCTGAGGTTGTTCAGTCCCTTGCAAAGTGGAAGAGAATGGCTCTTTACCGCTACGGTTATCGCGAGGGCGAAGGTATCTATACCGATATGAATGCTATAAGGCGCGACGACAAGATGGACAATGTCCATTCGATCTTCGTTGACCAGTGGGACTGGGAAAAGGTAATTACCAGGGAACAGAGAAATATCGATTTTCTTAAGGAGACCGTTAAGTCGATCGTTAAGGCAATCGCTTATACTAAGAGACAGGTGACTTTAAGATATCCCGAGATCAAGAATCCCGTTAACGAGGATGTATATTTTATTACTTCTCAGGAACTTGAGGACAGATATCCCGGAAAGACCGCAAAGGAAAGAGAGCGTCTTATTACAAAGGAATACAAGACCGTATTTCTTATGCAGATAGGTAAGATGCTTAAGTCCGGAGAGCCTCATGACGGACGCGCTCCCGACTATGATGACTGGGAACTTAACGGAGATATCCTTTTTTGGGATGATGTTATCGACGATTCTCTCGAGATTTCCTCAATGGGTATCAGGGTAGATGCTGAGTCTCTGGCAAGACAGCTCAAAGCCGCTAATGCAGAGGACAGAATGCAGTATAAGTATCACAAGATGATCGCTGACGGAACCCTTCCTTTAACCATTGGTGGCGGTATCGGACAGTCAAGACTTTGCATGTTCCTTCTTGAAAAGGCTCATATCTGCGAGGTTCAAGCTTCGGTTTGGCCCGAGGAGATGATAGAAATCTGCGAGAAGAACGGAATGCATCTTCTGTAATTTTCTAAAATAAAGTATAATAATTGCCACCAAGAGGGAATTGAGAAATACAAGACTTATCTTGGTGGCATTTTAGTGTAATAATTTTGGTAAAAATATGGATGGTTTAATATGATAAAGAACATTATTTTCGACATTGACGGAACACTTTGGAACTCTACTGAAGTAGTAGCAGAAGGTTGGAGAAGGGCTGTCAGGGAAACGGGTTATTCAAAATGTGTGATTACCGGCGAGAGATTAAAAGGGGAATTCGGACTTCCTATGAATATCATCGCAGACCATGTTTTTAGTGACTTAAAGGACGATGATAAAAAGGCTGAGCTTTTAAAGCTTTGCTGCAAATACGAGCATGAGCTCCTTGAGGCGAATACCGAGGATATTTCGTATCCGGGAATTGTGGCGGAGATTAAAAGCCTTGCGAAAAAGTATCGCATCTTTATTGTCAGCAACTGCCAGAAGGGATATATAGAGCTTGTCTGCGGTAAGCTAGGAATAGAGGACTGCATAGAGGATCATCTTTGCTTCGGAGATACGGGACTAACCAAAGGTGAGACGATGAGGGAACTTATGGAGAAAAACGGTCTTTCCGAAAAAGAAACTGTTTACGTTGGAGATACAGCCGGAGACAAGGCGGCAACTGAATTTGCCGGCGCAACCTTCGTATATGCAGCCTACGGATTCGGAGAGCTGGAGGGGGAGGCACATGTAGTCAATTTACCTAAAGAACTTGGGGAAATCATCGAAAATATTGGTCGAACATTAGATTAAGATTATTCTGATCTGCTTGTTTTTTGTAAACAATACTGATAATATACTTAGGCATACTTTTAGTATGTAGAAAAAGCCCCATGACGAGGTGGTATGCTCCCGAAAGTTGATAAACGAAGGGAGGTGGTTGAAATGACAGCATTCGAAATAGTTATGGTTATAATCGGAATTGCCGGTTTGATAATTTCAGCTAACGTTGCTTTAGTTTCGCTTCTTTCTTATATCAGCAATGATAAAAAGAAATAAAAATGCCTCTCTCGTCGGCAAACGGGAGAGGCGGCTCATTTAATGAGCTAAAAGCCATTTTCTGAGAGCATCCACTTTGGAGTGGGTGCTTTTTCTTTTAATAAGATAACACAAAACACAGTGTGTTTCAAGTACAATAGCACTAATATATTGATTCCTTAAAAGGTTTTTTATAGCTTTATTTGCGAAAGCAGGGTTTATTTATGTATCGTATACCTTTTATCTTCCAGCACATGGGCGGCGTTTTCCAAATCAGCCTCTGAGTAAAACTCGATGCGCATATTACCACCCTGGTATTCGGAATTGTGAATAATACCAATGTTTTTGATGCTTATTCCTCTGGTTGCCAGCAACGTAGCGATTGTAGCAAGGGCGCCGGGCTCGTCGGCGATATCAACGAAGAGATGATAGTTTACCTTGATGGGGCCGCTTCCGGCTACGGTGAAGGAGTCGCGGTATTCTCTGGCAGTGTCGAAAAGATGGTGGATATCTTCGCCGCTATGCTTTTCTAAAGAGGCGTCTATTGTCTGCAAAGAAGAGATGTAGTCGCTTAAAAGCTTTCGAATGTTATCTGTATTGGTCATACAGATCTGTTCCCACATATCTGCGGAAGAGGAAGCGATACGGGTAATATCCTTAAATCCTCCAGCGGCAACGAGACGCATCAGACCTTCCTCAGAATCGGAATCTTTTACGAGGTTTACCAAAGAGGCGGCGATTACGTGGGGCAGATGGCTGATCGCCGCGACGATGTAATCATGCTGCTCGTAGGTAAGGACAAGAGGAATAGAATCAAAAGATTCCACCAAAGCGCGTAGCTCCGTGATTTGCTCTTCGGGAGAAAGAGGAGTGGGAGTAAGGATATAATACGCGTTTTGAAGGATTGAAGCCTTTGAGTTGGCGTATCCTACGCGCTCGCTTCCTGCCATGGGGTGACCACCGATGAAGTTTTTCTCCATGCCAAGCTTTTCTACGGCTTTGTGGATGCCGGTCTTTACGCTTCCGACATCTGTGATGATGCAGGAAGCCTTGATGACGGGCTTTAACATTGCAAGAAACTCTTCATTTTTCTGCACCGGAGCGCAAAGAAATATATAATCGCAACCTGAAAATGCGCTAAATCCGTCATTCTCAAAATCTTTCTGGCATACAGCGCGGTTTATAACGCCGTCTGAAAATGCCTCGTCAAGAGATGCGGAGCTTCTGTTGTATGCTATTATAGTAGCCTCGGGCTGCTTTTCACGGATCGCACGCGCTACGCTTCCTCCGATAAGACCGAGGCATATAAAACCATAAGTTGACATAACTTTAATTCCTTTTTAATCTTTGTAAAATCAGCAAGATTATAAATTAATCATATCTTTGTTGTAAACAATTTCCTTACCCACTATACCGCTTTAAAGCGTTATAGTCAACTTCCCATTGAATTTAAACCCTGCATACAGTATAATTACGTAGTTAGGGTAAAAGGATTTTGCCCTTTATCATCTTTATTATATGTGAATCAATAAATTTATATACAAGGAGTTCCGAAATGAAAGAGTATTACAATCATCACGAAGTTGAACCCAAATGGCAGAAAATCTGGGATGACGAGAAGGCTTTCGCTACCGGCGAGGACTTTTCAAAGCCTAAGTTCTATGCCCTTGTTGAATTCCCTTACCCCTCAGGACAGGGTCTTCACGTAGGACATCCCAGACCTTACACCGCTCTTGACATTGTTGCAAGAAAGCGCCGTATGCAGGGTTACAACGTACTATATCCTATGGGATGGGATGCTTTCGGACTACCTACCGAGAACTATGCGATAAAGAATCATATTCACCCCAAGATCGTTACCAAGAACAATGTTGAGCGTTTCAAGAATCAGCTCCACAGCCTTGGCTATTCCTTCGATTGGGACAGAGAGATAAACACTACGGATCCCGGATATTACCACTGGACTCAGTGGATTTTCCTCAAGCTTTTCAATGCCGGACTTGCTTACAAGACCGAGATGCCTATCAATTGGTGTACCTCATGTAAGGTCGGCCTTGCAAACGAGGAAGTTGTTAACGGAGTTTGTGAAAGATGCGGAAGCGAAGTAGTCCGTAAGGTTAAGAGCCAGTGGATGCTTAAGATCACAGAGTACGCCGAGAAGCTTATTGAGGGACTTGACAGCGTTGATTACGTTGAGAGGATCGCTACACAGCAGAAAAACTGGATCGGAAAGAGTACCGGTGCAGAGGTAAACTTTGCTATTACGGGTAAAGAAGACAAGATTACAGTTTACACCACAAGATGCGACACACTCTTCGGTGCAACCTATATGGTTATGAGCCCTGAGCACCCTTATATCGACAAGTATAAGGACTCAATCAAGAACTGGGACGAAGTCGTAGCCTACAGAGAAGAGGCTTCAAAGAAGTCTGACTTTGAGCGCGCCGAGCTTGCAAAGGACAAGACGGGTGTATGCCTTGACGGACTTACAGCTACTAACCCCGTTACCGGAAAAGAGATTCCCATCTGGATTTCGGATTATGTACTTATGAGCTACGGAACAGGCGCTATTATGGCCGTTCCCGCACATGATGAAAGAGACTGGGATTTTGCAAAGAAATTTGACCTTCCCATCATCGAGGTTGTTGCAGGAAGCGACGTACCCGTTACCGAGAAGGTTTATACCGATGTCGCAACCGGAACCTTAGTAAATTCAGGCTTCTTAAACGGACTTTCCGTAGCAGACGCCAAGAAAAAGATGATCGAGTACCTCGAGGAGAACAAGATCGGACAGGCTAAGACCAACTACAAGCTCCGTGACTGGGTATTCTCCCGTCAGAGATACTGGGGCGAGCCTATTCCCATCATCCACTGTGACAAGTGCGGATATGTTCCTCTCAAGGAAGAAGACCTTCCTTTGATGCTTCCCGAGGTAGAGAGCTATATGCCTACCGACAACGGAGAGAGCCCTCTTGCCGCTATGACTGACTGGGTTAACGTTAAGTGCCCTTGCTGCGGCGGCCCTGCTAAGAGAGAGACCGATACTATGCCTCAGTGGGCAGGTTCATCCTGGTACTTCCTCCGCTATATTGATCCTAAGAATGACAAAGAGCTTGCAAGCATGGACAAGCTTAAATACTGGCTTCCCGTTGACTGGTACAACGGAGGTATGGAGCATACAACCCTCCACCTTCTCTACTCAAGATTCTGGCACAGATTCCTTTATGACCAGGGCGTTGTTCCTACAAAGGAGCCTTACGCTAAGCGTACCAGCCACGGCATGATCCTCGGCGAAAACGGCGAGAAGATGTCAAAGAGCCGCGGAAACGTTATCAATCCCGACGATATCGTAAACGATTACGGCGCAGACACCTTACGTACTTACGAGATGTTCATCGGAGCCTTCGACCAGGCTGCTTCCTGGAGCGAGGACGGAGTTAAGGGATGCAGAAGATTCCTTGAGAGAGTTTGGAAACTTCAGGAGATCCTGGTAGACGGAGATGAGTATTCATCAGACCTCGAAGCTAAGATGCACCAGACCATCAAGAAGGTTTCAAGCGACTTCGAGACCCTTAAGTACAACACAGGAATCGCTGCTATGATGGCTCTTATCAATGAGTTCTACAAAAAAGGCAGTGTAAATAGGGCAGAATTTAGCGCATTCTTAAGACTTCTTGCGCCTGTAGCTCCTCATATTACGGAAGAGCTCTGGCAGGCTAACGGATACGAAGGCAGACTTTACAATGCAACCTGGCCCGAGTATTCTGACGAGAAGTGCGTAGAATCAACCGTTACGATCGCGGTTCAGGTAAACGGAAAGCTTCGTGCTACCATCCAGGCTCCCAAGGACGGAGATAAGGACGCTATCATCGCTCAGGCAAAGGAAGCTGCCGCTGAAAAGATTACCGGAAACATCGTAAAAGAAATCTATGTTCCCGGAAAGATCGTAAATATCGTTTGCAAATAATCGGCTTTGCCGAATGCATCCGATAAAGAAAAACTTACCGGAAAGACAAAATGGCAGGAAAAGTATACATTACCGAGGACGGTAAACCAAATAAAGTAAGTCCCTCATCGGCCGGAAATACCGGAAGGAGCGCTGTGGGTGTAAGCAGACCCGGCGCTTCTTCGGCAAATCCCGGGATTAACAGACCATCAAACGACGCTTTAGGCTACAGAGGTGCGAGAGCGGCCTCCGGAGCCGGAGCGGGTAAAGGCACAGGAGCGGGACAAAAAAGCTCTGCATCCGTAGATGATAAAGAGATCGAGGCTCTTGCCCGAAAGATGCTTAAAAAGAAGGAACAGCGCCGCAGAGGAATTACGATAGCTGTGGCCGTTGTGGGAGTTTTAAGTATCGGATTTTTTATTTTTTATTCAGTAAGCGATTACCGCAAATCCATCAGTTACCAGACCTATTCAAATATCGTAGGAAGAGGGGAGACAGCCTCAAATCAGCCCTCAGGCTCTGCGACAGACAGCGCCGTTGTCATCCATTACGATGAAGAGAAGGAGACTCCCGACGTACTTCCTAAGTTTAAGGACCTTTTGGCAGTCAACAAAAACATAATCGGCTGGCTTAAAATGGACCCTGTTACTGAGAATGCAAAGGACGGCTTCCCCGTAGCACAGACCACCAACAACGAGTACTATCTCGACCATGACCTTAAACAAAATAACGACCGAAACGGTACTATATTTATGGACTGCGCCTGTGACGTATTAAAGCCCAGCACAAACCTGATTCTCTACGGACATCATATGAGAAGCGGAAATATGTTCGGACTCCTTGAAAAGTACCAGGACGAGAGCTATTACCAGGACCATAAATATATTTACTTTGATACCCTTTATGAAGAAGGTACATACCAGGTTATGTATGTCTTCAGGTCACACGTATACTCAGAAACGGAAGTGGCCTTTAAGTACTATCAGTTCATCGACGCATACAGCGAGGTTGAATTTGCCTCATATATGCAGGAGATGGCGAATATGTCTCTCTACGATACCGGAGTTGCGGCGTCTTACGGAGACAGGCTGCTTACCCTTTCCACCTGTGACTATCAGGAAAAGGACGGAAGATTCGTCGTAGTAGCCAAAAAGATCGACTGAGGCACCGGAGGCTCTTTTTGATCTGATCATATTTAGTAAGTTTTTTTCAATTCTACCCTAAATATTGAGATGGGCTAAACCGATATACAAATTGGATTAGTTTGACCGGGGATTTCCCTGTCTTTAACGTATAAAATTTCAGATTTTGCTTGATAACGGATCTTAAGCAATTTATGAGGAGATAAGATATGGCAAGTTCGACTTCAAAGAAGCCTAAGCTGAGATTAAAGAAGCAAGTTAAACGGACGCTCGGAGGAATATTCCTCGCGTCCGCTGTTGCCGTTGCTGCAATACCCGCAAGTAGCAGACCCGGCGGTGAAGTTGCCGCTGCGGTTAATGCTGACGGCACAGGCTTTACACATACAGTGCAGGATGACTACAAAGGAAATGTCACCTATAATGCGACTACAAATGCATTTGTAAATGACGGCCTGGCCTCTGTACACAATGAGATATACGGTGACAAGGACTATACCGGATATGCAGTAGACTTTAAGGAAACTACTACCGCAGACGGCAGTGCAGTAAAATCATTCTACTCAGACGGGTCCAATATCCCCGAGTGTGATCCCGGCATGACAGGCTCAGTTCCTAAGACTACCATTTATTCAACCGGTGACGGAGACTTCCAGTTTGCATATGTAGATTCAACCGGTAGCCAGACCGGCGGCGGTAACAAGAATGCTATCATCCTTGGATTCAACCATCAGGGAAGTCTTGCAGGCGGAATACTTACAATTCCTGACTATGTTGACGCATACCTTAACTTCAACGACAACGACGGTTCATCTACCGGTTTCTGCTCGGTAGGTAAGAGCGGAAACTTCCTTTTCTATGAATCGGAGGTTTCTTTAGAGACCCCTTCGTCTCTCTACTATTACCTTGATCCTGAGAAGGCCGCAAAAACCGATACCGCCGGAAAGACTATGTACTACGTCTTTATCAGAAATGACGATGGTACATGGCCCGGTACCGCCTCCCTTACTATGAATGCAGATGCACTTGCTGCGTATGCTGAAGATACGGCTACCAACGGCACTGAGTATCATGCAACGGATAACCCTACAGGTAACTGGAAAAAAGAAGTTATCTATGTAGATCAGTACCATAACTTCCTTCCCTGCTATTATGCTACTTTTGCAACCTGGAAGGACAAGAACCTTTACTACTACGAGACTGAAAACTACAAGCCTACAGGTACGCCAAAGACCGGAGCGCATTACGATACCGCTACAACTCCCAATCTTATACCCCAGATCGCTGACGTAAACGATGAGTCCTACGGACGTATTTCCGGAGCTATGGTTACCGCAATCGGTAAGCAGTACATCGAAGCCGACAACAGCAACGGATGGAAGATTGCTGGAAATATTAACGAGACAAACGGTACCACAAAGGGTATCTTTGCAAACAACTCATACATCACAACTCTTAATATCGGAGGAAACCTTTCCGGTATCGGAGATTACGCTTTCTACGGTTGCACCAATATGAGCAGTATTACTACCGGAAACGGTCTTAATACTCTCGGAAACCATGCATTTGACAACTGTCGAAACATGAAGAATGTTAATATTCCTCTTGCATGTAACCTTATAACCATCGGTGCATATTGCTTCAAGAACTGCCAGGCGCTCCAGACATTCACCCTTCCCACATCAGTTACAACCATTGGTGACGGTGCATTCAAGGGATGCTGGAAGATCCAAACCATCGATCTCGGAGCAACAGGAGAGTACAACGGATCCTTAACCAATATCGGTGTGCTTGCCTTTGCAGATTGCCAGGCGTTAAAGCAGCTCGACTTCCCTCAGGGATTTTCACAGACGATGATCGTTGCATCTTTCGAAGGATGTAAGTCCCTTGAAAAGATTACAGCGCTCAACTCTAACTTTAATATTGATGTTTGTCCCAATATCTGTGACTACGGATGGGAAGAGTTCAAGATCGACCAAAACGACGGAAGCGATATTAAGGACAAGTTTTATATCGAGTCACCCAGCTCCGGAATCCTTCACAAGACTTGTACCGACAATGAGGTTTCTTACAAGTATCCCGGACAGGATGTTTACGAGCTCACAAAGAAGGAAAGAGGAAAGGAAGGAGTTTCACCTGTTCCTACCGTTACCTATCAGGTAGACTCTAACAACGTACTCACAGATACAAAGTTTAACGGTCAGGCAACAAGCCTTACCTTCCCTGAGTACATCGGACCCTATCATATCGAGCAGATAGGAGACTATGCATTCCAGGATCAGTGTTCCCTTACCGAGGTAACCATTGCTTCCACCATCAGCAGGATCGGCGCCGGAGCATTTATGGGATGCCATAACCTTAAGTATGTATTCTTCAATACTGATAGTGTTGAAATCGGAGATTATGCATTCCAAACACAGCAAGTATCTACGCACCAAGCTGGTTGTAGCGAGTATGCCGGCAAGGATTCTGGCGAGAATAATGATGATTCGACCAAAAAGGATATAGTTCTGCACGATAAGGATCATATGACGGATACCAACAACCAGCCTACAGTTCAGCTCGGGTTTGTCGGAAGCATAAACGTTGATGCAACTCCTTATCAGTATGCGATGAGCTATGACGGAAGATACAACAACGGAAGTCAGAATACATCATTTATCACATATTACAGCGGCTGGCCTACAATGCTTACGGTTAAGTACAATATGACCGATACCGTAACTCACGAGGGATATAGCGAGCTTATCGACTTCCCGACAGCCACAACCCTCGCAACATACGCAACAAAGGATTATCTGACAACTGAATATAAGGCTGCTGCCTCAAAGGCTATATCGGATGCGCATGACGGAAAGCCTTTAACCGAGGATGCACAGATATTTACCGATTCTGCTAAACAGCTTACAGTACCTACCGGTATTGATGCGATAAAAGACGGACTCTTCGCAAGCCTTACTGCAGCTGTAACCAATCCTATGGACCTTGTCCTTGAAGGAATCAACCATATTGAGTTTGGCGGAACCCTTCAGACTGACGGAACTCTTGCTGATGGCGATAAAGCCGAAGCTATTACCAAGTCCGACTTCTACGGATGTCCTAAGCTTGGAAATATAATTCTTTCCGGAAAAACAGGAGCTCCTGATACAAAGATTATTGATACTTACGCATTTGCGGATAATGCAGCGGCTAAATCCCTTATTGTCAACTGCCCTGTTGATACGATAGGAAAGAGAGCTTTCTATAATGATGCAGCTCTTGAAACCGCAGAGTTTGCCGGAACCGTTAACTCTATCGGAGAAGAGGCATTTGCCAAGGACACTGCTTTAACAAGCTTTTCTGCGACCAACACCATCGGTTCTATCGGAGACCACGCATTCCTCGATGACGCGGTTCTTACAACCGTAAGCTTCGCTGAGAATGTTTCAAGTCTCGGAATCAGACCTTGGGGCGGATGCGAGAAGTTAAGCACCGTAGGATTTGGAAACGGAACAAGCTACGCCTGCGAAGATTCCATCGTTTATGAGATGAACGAGGGAGTTAAGAGGAATATCGTAGAGCTCTTAGAGGGAAGAACAAAGAAGGTTTCTTCCGATGAGGTTTCCACCTGTACGGGAATGAACAAAGAGGCATTTATGGGCACAAACGTTAAGTCCATCAACCTCCTTGGAAGTAAGATCACAGAGATCCCTACTCACGCTTTTGCGGATACCACAAGCCTTCGCGAAGTAATCCTTCCTTCTGCACAGACTGCAGCCGGCGTTGTCATCAACGATTACGCTTTTGAGGGAAGTAATGTAGAAGAAATTACCGGTGAAAGCAACATTTCACTTATCAGCCCTGTAGCTACCGACGGAATCCTTACTCCTTCCGGAAGCGCAGCTGTTGCCCAGAATGCTAACGGAGATGCCGTTACCAACAATACAAATACAGGCAACAATAGCAATGTTACAATCTATGCTCCTGAAGGAACTACTCTCTACAGATATGCTACTATGTATAACTTCAACGTAGAGACTACCAAGGAAGTTACCTACTGGACCGTAACTTTCAGAGACTGGGATGCTGCTTCTTCAACAAACGTTACCGTAGCAACTCTTTCCGTTGCCAACGGTGAGGCGGTTGATCCTTATTACATCCCTACTCCCACCGGAAAAGAGGGATTTGTATTTGATACATGGTATTCAAGTAACGAGTCAACTCTTGATGAAGTTTACGCAGACACAGTATTTACCGCAAACTACGTAACACCTACCGCTACGGTTTATGCCGTAACCTTTAAGGATTACCAGGGCGCTGTTTACAAGACCTACAATATCGAGTCCGGAGAGACTCTTGCTGAAAACAACATTGATGTGGAAAACCTTAAGCTTCCAGATGTTGAAGTCGGCGGAGTGCTTATGAGCCATGCAGGATGGCTTGCAGACGGTGAAATAACAACCGAAAGCCCTATTACAAGAGACGTTACCTTTAACCCCAGCTACTCGCTGGCAAACGGACCTTTCAATGTTTACCTTCAGTACCTTGATCCTTCAACTGCCGAGACGGTTATTTACAAGACCATCAAGGATGTAGCAAAGGGAACTGATGTTACAAGCGATGTTAATACCACAGCTTCACCTTACGTTACCGGATATACTTTTAACGGCTGGAGCAAGGCAAGTATTTCACCTACAGGTTCAGACCTTACCAATGTTACAAGAGATATCTATGTAACAGGTACCTTCTCGTCAGGCAGCGGAAACGGTGGAAACGGAAGCGGAGGTAACGGCGGAAGTACTTCTCAGGAACAGGAAGAAGCCGTTGCAAGAGGAGATGCTTTCTGGGCTTACTACTATATGCCCAACGGAGTAGACCTCTACTCAAAGATTGCGATAACCAAGGGTGATAAAGCTTACGATGTTGTTAAGCCCACCGGATATACTACCGGATATGAATGGTCACCTAAGCCTTCAGAAACCACCATGGATGCAAACCACAACTTCATCCTTGTAGCTTCCGAGGGTACAGACCTTGTTGGAAAGTATACGGCATCATACTACTACACAGACGGTGTTACTCTTTATCAGCAGCTTTCTATAGAGTCCGGAGCTAATGCGCCTAACCTTATGATGCCTGCGGGTTACACCCAGTGTGTATGGAGCCCCGATCCTACAGCGACCGAGATTACCAAAGATACAAGATTTACCATGGTAGCCGGACCTAATTACACACCCGGCGGAACAGGAACTGTAGGACCTTACTACACATTAACCGTTGTCAACGGATCAGGATCCGGTTCATACCCTGCCGGAACTCAGGCTATAATCGTAGCCAACGAGCCCGAGAGCGGAAAGATGTTCGGAAGCTGGACGATTTCACCCGATAATACGCCTATAGCTTCCAAGGGACTTTCAGCAACAGTAATTACGATGCCTTCCGAAAACGTAACTGTAACCGCTAACTATGTTACCAAGACAAGCAGTGGCGGAGGTAGCGGAAGCGGAAGCAGCGGAAACAACGGATCGGGAAGCGGAACAACTCCTACACCTTCAAAGACCAGCAGCGGAACAACTGTTGTTATCGAGAAGAACGGACTTTCTAATACCGGTGTTGTATCGGCGGTTGTAAACGGATCTTCAGACAACTTTACGATCAAGATCACAGAGCAGAGCGCAGCCAGCGAAGCCGTACTTAAGGCACTCCAGGCGCAGTTTGGCGATGTCAACAAGATCATGTACTTCCCGATGGATATCTCGCTCTACGATGCTTCGGGAGACAAGAAAATCACAGATACAACGGGACTTACCGTAACCATAACATTGCCACTTCCCGATTCCCTCATTCCTTACGGAGGAAACAATAAGGTGGCGGCAGTTGTGAATAACCAGCTTGATATACTGAGCCCTAAGTTTACAACTATCAACGGCGTAGACTGTGTAACATTTACATGTACCCACTTCTCGCCTTACGTTATCTACGTTAATACCGAACAGATAAGCTTAGCGGGAGACAATTCAAACGGACCTTCCGACCAGACCCCTAAGACAGGAGACGGAATCAAGCCTAAGTGGTTCCTTGCAACCGGACTTGCGGCAATCGGAGTATTCTTCTTCGTTTGGACCGACAAGAGACGTAAAAAAGTAATTGCAAAATAGTTTTGTCAAACAATGCCTCTCTTTTTGGGAGGCATTGTTAAACAAGAGGCTGAGAGTAATATGAAAAGAATACGAAAGCTGCTCGGCGCGCTGCTGCTTATATTGTCAGTAGTTACCATGCAGCTTCCGGCTTTTGGGGCGGAGGCTGCATCTACGACGCAGACCGTCACCGAGTTTGTCGCCAATAACGACGGAGTTTTAACTAAATATAACGGCACTTCATCGAGCGTTATCATACCCTCTAATGTCATAACCATTGGCACGGATGCTTTCAAGGGCAATACCAAGATCACATCCGTTGTCATCCCCAATACTGTAAAAAGCATAGAACCCTACGCTTTTTGGAACTGCAGCTCGCTGTCCATGGTATCCATCGGCACCGGGCTTAGTGAGATTGGAGATTTTGCTTTTGCAAACTGCAAGAGCTTATCCAGCGCCAACATCCCTTCAAATATTAAGCGTATTGGAATCTACGCCTTTGAGGATGACTACAATCTGACGGATATTACGATCCCTATAGAGACAATGGATATCCATGAGACGGCTTTCGACGGATGCTATAAGCTTGTTATCCATGCGATAGAAGGGTCTTATCCTTGGAAGTACGCTGAAAAGTTTTACGAAAGACAAAAAGAATTCCCCGAGTACGAGGATGTTGCGAATTATAATCCTGATGGAAATACGGACGGAAACGGATCGGGAAGCGGAGACGGAAATGGTTCAGGGGACTCCAGCGGTGGAAACGGCGACGGAAACGGAGGCTCTGAGGGCATTGGTAACGGTAAGCCCGCTACCAATCCCGATGGAACAGGTACCGGAGAATCTACTATAATTACCAATGAAACCGGAACAGAGCTTGCCAGCGTACATATCGTGGGAAACAAAGCTGTGATGTTTATGAACGGCTCAAGTCCTACGGTTTATTTTGGAAATCAGGGTGGAGGAGCGGTTGACAATTCCGACGGCTCCACAGACGGCACAGGCTCAGGAACCGGTATGGATGAAAATGCCGACATGTCAACAAGTGGACTTCTTCCGAAATACACCATCGTTGATGACACCGTGATCGCTGACCAGGCCTACTACCTTGACGGAAAGCTCGGGTACGTAACCTTACCTTCTACGATAAAGGAGATCGGACAGTTTTCTTATGCAAGAAGCAGCCTTAACTCCATCGTCCTTCCCGAGGGACTTGAAACCATCGGTTACGGCGCTTTTTACCATTGCGACAACCTGGGATACGTAACTATCCCCGAGAGTATAAAAAAGATTGAACCTAAGGCTTTTGATTATTCCGCGTACTACGCAGCTTTTATGAGCGGATCTGACGGAGAAGATTATCTTATAAGCGGTCCTGCGCTTTTGGCCTATAAGGGAAGTGACGAAGAAGTTGTAATCCCCGATGGCGTAAAGATAATCGCGGCTCAGGCCTTTAAGGACAATACTTCCATAAAAAGCGTATCTTTCCCGGCAAGCCTTGTAAGCATCGGAGAGGAAGCTTTTTGCGGATGCAAGAATCTGACAACGGTTAATCTTGAGGCGACTGCTTTAGAGAGCGTTCTTGACAGAGCTTTCTACGATACGTCTGTTTCTACGGCTACTTTGCCTGAGAGCTTTAGCTCTATCGGAATAGGCGCTTTTGATTCCGATTGTGTTTTAAACTATCAGGGAAGCGCTTCGCCAACGGTTACTCATGAAAATACTGCGGAGAGACTATCAAACGAGGACTTCAGACTTAATGCCTACAAGACGGATCTTTCGGTTGTATCCGAAAGCAGCGGGGAGGTCGGAGTAAACGTAAGCGGAGTTGAAGGCGCGGTAGGCTCCCTTGAAGGAGCAAAGAGTCCCTACTATCTTAATATAAAAGAGATAGGAGAGACGGATGGCGGCAGCTTACAGATTGCTATTGCCATAGACAGAGCAAAGGCCTTTTTGTCTGACAGACAGTTTACGGGCGGAGCATATTACGATATCGAGCTTGCGGACAAGAGCGGAATCTCTATTACGAAGCTTGGACATACCGCTTTAACGGTAGCTATCCCGAGACCTGAAAAGCTTTCAAAGGACAAAGCACTTACCGTTCTTACAATAGACAGAAACGGACAGCTCGAGGAGCTTTCTCCGGATATCGTCGAATCGGGCGATAAGACTTATGTTAGATTTGATACTTATCATTTATCGCCCTTTGCGATATTTGAGAAGGCGGACAGCTTATCCGATGGTGATATCCTGACCGCGGAAAATGTTTTGGAGGCACATGCCGCTCCGCCGGAAGAGGAGCTTTCGGCAATGGAGAGCTTCAAAAACTGGCTGTATTTAAAGAGATTCAGGATAGCTCCCGCGGCAGCACTTCTTATCGGTGGCTTTGTACTTATCTTGTATAAGAAAAAAAGATTTAACTAAATTAATATATATGCTATAATTATAGGGCTTGGAATTATTTTTCAGGCTCTATTTTGCTTTAATGGGTTTTTTAAGAAAAGGAAGGAACCTTTTCAAAATATATAAATAACCAAGGGGTAGAAGGAAGAATGGATTATCGTCGTAAGAAAATCAGGATCGGTGATTTACTTGTTCAGGCAGATGCGCTTACTCAGGAAGAGCTCGAAGACGCTCTCGAAAAACAGCGCGGTACCGGTAAAAAGCTCGGTGAATTCCTCGTTGAGAACAATGTTATTACCGATGATAAGCTTGCACAGGCACTTTCAAACCAGCTGGGCTACGAGATGGTTGATCTTCAGGCGATACAGATCGACCAAAATGTTACAAAGCTTGTTAAGCCCGATATTCTCAAGAAAAATAAATGCTTCCCCTTTGCGCTTGACGAAAATACCAGCGCAATCAAGCTTGCGATGGTTGACCCTCTTGATATTAATGCACAGGATGACGTTTCAATCGTTACCGGCTTTAATGTTGATCCTTGCGTAGCTACCGAGCGAAGCGTTATGCTCGCCATCGACAGATTCTACGGACAGGGCGAGGTTGCCGACGCTCTTGATGCGTACGCGAAAGAGAAAAACCTCGGAGAACAGGATGACGCCGAGGCGCAGGACGAGATCAACAATTCGCCCATCGTTATCATGGTCAAGGATATGATCGATAATGCTGTGCGACAGAGAGCTTCCGATATTCACGTCGAACCGATGGAGAATCGTATCCGCGTCAGATACCGTATCGACGGTGCTCTTTATGAGAGAGGTTCCTACAATATAAATGTACTTTCCGCCATCATCGCCCGTATCAAGATCATCGGCGGTATGGATATTTCCGAGAAGCGTAAGCCCCAGGACGGTCGTATTACTCAGGTAGTTGACAGAGTCGAGTACGATATCCGTGTATCTATCCTTCCTACGGTTTACGGCGAGAAAGTCGTTATGAGACTTACTGCTAAGATGGCTCTTACAAGAGAGAAGAGTCAGCTTGGACTTAAGCCCTACGAACTTAAACAGTTCGACTATATTTTGTCCCACCCCAACGGAATACTTCTTGTTACCGGTCCTACAGGATCCGGTAAGTCGACTACTCTTTATACCGCGCTTTCAGAGCTCAATAAAGAGGATGTTAATATTATCACGGTCGAAGACCCCGTCGAGGCAAATATCGACGGTATCAACCAGGTACACGTTAACCCGAAGGCAAATCTTACTTTCGCTTCGGCGCTCCGTTCAATCCTCCGTCAGGACCCTGATATTATTATGATCGGTGAGATTCGAGACGAGGAGACTGCCCGCATCGCGGTACAGGCTTCAATTACCGGACACCTTGTTGTGTCCACCCTTCATACAAACTCCTCCGCAAGTACAATTACCCGTCTTGAGGATATGGGTATCGAGTCGTACCTTATCGCGGACTCCGTTATCGGCGTTATCGCCCAGCGACTTGTCCGCAGGCTTTGCCCTTACTGTCGCAAGCCCAAGGAGGCTTCCGTTGAAGAGAAGGAGTATATGGGCGTTGATCCCAAGGAGAGCATTACAATCTACGAGCCCTGCGGATGCAATAAATGTGACAATACCGGATACAAGGGCCGAATCGGTGTATACGAGATTATGGTCGTTACCGACGAGCTCAAGCAGGTTATCGCGCATAAAGAAGGCGCCGCCGCTATCAAGAAGCAGGCTCTCAAGGACGGAATGCGCACGCTGCATATGTCCGGCTCCGAGTACGTGCTTGACGGAACCACAAGCTACTCCGAGATGTGCAGGATTTCGTTTGATTCGTAAGAGCATGCATCAAGAATAAGAATAAGAATAAGGCAAGTTAGGCTTTATAAAGACCGCCGCAAGGCGGTCTTTTTGCGTGGGGAAACGCGGGAAATGACCCCCAGGGACGGGGTTGCTGTGTCATTTTTTTATTGTGATTATAGACAAAGATTTGTGCTGTTTAGTTGTGGCCGCTTACATCTTTGGGCATTTTTACAAGAGTTTTTCCCAGCAATTTCAAGGCCTCGGCATAGTTTTGTAAGTATTGACGAAGGAAATCTTTGTGCAGGGTGACGGATTTTTTGTTTCTTGTTGAATTTCGGAAATCGCAGGCTATAATAAAGCCTGTTCTTTACTCGCGAGAAAGAATTCTTTATTTTCAACAATTCTATATTTAATTGGAGGGGAAATGAAACTAAAAACAGAGATCAGC
>CADATP010000029.1 GCA_902790935.1 uncultured Lachnospiraceae bacterium
CGCTATAAAGAGATTCTAAACCATTTTTAGAAAAAATACCAAAAAAATTTAAAAAACTTCTTGCATTATGTTTTGTGTTATGGTAATATACCGATTGTTGCAGTAAGCAATGCACCGCTAGCTCAGTTGGTAGAGCACCTGACTCTTAATCAGGGTGTCCAGGGTTCGAGCCCCTGGCGGTGCACTCATAGAGCACTGATTTTGAGGACGCAGGAGCCTTGGGGTCGGTGCTTTTTTTGTACCACATTTTTCCTAATACAGATTCCTTTCACTTAGATCAAATATTTCCCCAAAAATCGTGAACAATTTCCGTATATTCTTTAATTGCTTTTTGATATAGTTATTCTATCTGTAAAATTAGTCACTAAACAAAAGGAGCATATAGAAACATGGATGATCGCATGAATGAATATATGAACGTTCAGATGCCTGTTCCTTCCAAGGAAGACCTTGTATCCGCAGTCTTAAACGGAAGGATCTTTCCCAAATATCTGGATAAGGATTTCGATCCTTTCTCCCGGGATACTCCGGCACAGAGAATCGCCGAAGATATGGGCCTTGGTATAAATCTTGGAAATACCTTCGATAGCGTCGTACGTCCCGAAAGCGTATTTAAAGGACTTGAAATCGAGACGGCCTGGCACAATCCAAAGACCACCCGCAAGATGATCGCAGGGCTTAGAGAAGGCGGATTTAAAACTTTACGTCTTCCCGTTTCCTGGAATAACCACGTAAGCGGAGCCGGGGACGATGTGGACCTCGCCTGGATGAACAGAGTAAAAGAAGTTGTAAATTGGTGCCTCGAGGAGGATATGTACGTCATCCTCAACACTCACCACGATATTTTCCCCGGCTTCATCTATCCCGATACGGAGAACATTTCAAGAGCCCTTATTTTTATGAAAAATATCTGGGGACAGATAAGCGAAGCATTTAAGGACGTTTCTGCGAAAAAGCTTCTTTTTGAATCTATGAACGAGATCCGGGTTTTCAAATCAAACTTCGAGTGGACACCGGATTATGAAGATAATGACTGCATCGTCGCTATGGAAAATGTCAACAGACTGAATCAGGTCTTTGTTGACACAGTACGCGCCGGTGGCGGGCAAAACACCGAAAGATGCCTTATCATCCCCGGGTATTCGACTTCTACGGAAGGCGTCTGCTGGGATGGCTTTAAGATGCCTAAAGATACCTCGGAGGGAAGGCTCTTCGTTGCGGCGCATATGTACTCTCCCGCGCACTTTGCTTTCTACCTAAAAGAAGGGGCAAACCTCCTTACCTTCGATATAAACGATCCTTCCTGCACGGACCCTATCGATGAGAGACTAACAAAGCTTTACGATAGCTTCATCTCGAAGGGAATCCCTGTTGCCTTAGACGAATTCGGGACCGTTGATAAAAACAACGACCCAGAAAGAGTAAAATGTCTGGCTTATACTTTGGCGAAGGCTACGCAGCTTAAGATAAGATGCTGCTACTGGGACAACGGCGTATTCTTCAGATACGGAGACGGAATGGCGATCTACGACAGAGAAAGCGCCTCCTTCCCAAGAAGAGAACCTTTAGACGCAATGTTAACAGGACTTGGCTCTTTTTAAGGAGCCAGGTCTTTTTTTATTTCATCAATGCTCAGATTATGCTCCCTTGCGATCTTTGCGAGATCTTCGTACTCGTATTTTGCCCTCTTTGTTCCGTAGCCGCTTACTTCCTTCCTGCGGATATTTCCGTACTTAGTAGGGACCTCTGTAATCTTTCTGTCCAAAATATATCTGCTGCAAAGAACTTCCCTGACTCCGATTGTCGTCGTATGTTTAAAGATCGTCTCAAGGATCATTTCTCTGTGCGCTTCGTCGCAAAGAATCTTTATAAGATGTCCCGGCCTTGATTTTTTCATCATCACGGGCACCGTAAACACTTCGAAAGCTCCGGCATCAAAGATCCTCTCCGTTGCAAATCCAATCTGCTCTCCCGTCATATCGTCTACGTTAAAATTCAGCTCAACCACAACCGGGCTCTTTGAACCCGGCTTGTAACCGTCGGATACAGTTTGAAAGGTATCCGGCTTAGAATCAGAAGATGCGCCGCTCTCAGTCTCTCCAAGAATTACTCTTACGCAGTTTGCCGCCTCAAAATCTTTCTTTCCCATTCCGTAACCGATGGCACTAACTTTCATCACCGGCATCTCTCCAAAGATGTCAGCGAAGAACTTTAAAAGAGCAGCCCCCGTCGGAGTACAGAGTTCGCCCTTTACCTTTCCTCCGTAGATCGGAGCATCCTTTAAAATATAAGCTGTAGCAGGAGTGGGTACTGGAAGTATTCCATGAGCACACTTTACCTGTCCGCTTCCTACGTGCACCGGGGAAACGATTATCTTTCCCGCATCAAGTTTTTTCAAAAGATAGCAAACCGCCACAACGTCCGCGATCGCATCCAAGCTTCCAACTTCATGAAAATGGATATCAGAAACAGGCATATTGTGGGCATGGCTTTCCGCCTCAGCGATAAGCTGATAGACCGCGCTTACGTTTAACTTAACTGTTGTCGGAAGCTTTAGGGATCCGATTATACTCTTTATATCCGAGATTCCGCTGTGGTGGTGAGTATGTTCATGATCATGATTGTGGTGTTCTTGATCGTGGTGACTGTGTTCGTGTTCATGCTCATGATGGTGGTCGTACATCTCCTCAGACTCTTCCTCGTCACCTACAGTAACCTTCATATGGGTACCTGTAATACCGCACTTTACGGAAGACTCCGTCGCAAACTTTACTCCGGGTATACCTATTTCATTTAATTCCCTTACGATGTTTTTTCTTTCGTCTTCGGGGAAGAGTTCCAGAAGCGCTGCCGTAAGCATATCGCCCGCAGCTCCCATGTTGCATTCTATATAAAGTGTCTTCATCTGTTCCTCCTAATCTAATACGTTACTTAAAAAATCTGCCGGGCTCATGGAATCTGTACTGTGTTCCCAAGCTTTGTCTCTTTATTTAGATAGTCCGTCCGGAGACGGTTTCTTGCTCTTTCGATCTCTGACTCAAACTCCCTCGCCGACATTCTAAGAGCACCCTCGCTCATAACGATAAGCTGAACGATATTGTCGGATGTAGCAACAGTTACGCTATAATCCTTAGCCTTTTTCTTGGTAGCCTGCTCTATATACTGGTCAGCTGTTTCCGCTTCTTTCGTGTAGACCACATAAATATTTTTCATCTTCTTAACAGATCCAAGGCTTCCCGCCGCCATATATGCATCAAAAACAAGGATCAGCTCTCCCCCGACCATTCCCTGATACTCGCTGCAGATATCTATCAGACGCTCTCTTGCTCCGTGGATATTATTATCGGCAAGAACTCTAAGTTCATCCCAGGCGTGGATCATATTGTATCCGTCCACAAAAAGGCACTTGGGAAGCGGTGCTTTCCCCGGCTTATTGTAACCATTGTCACTATTTCCGGTAACCGTTTTGCTGCCTATATAATTCTCGCTTCCCCTGCCTCTTTTGTATATCTTTCTCCTTGATACAGCGTCTTCTTTTCTGTTCCTCCTCTGGGAAGCAAATATCGCGTCTATTTCTTCTATAGAGATAAACTTTTCTTCATGGCTTCCGGTCTGGGAATCCGGGCGCGACGTGTTTAACTTAGCGCCGCCTAAACCGCCTTCCTGATATCCGTCAGTTAAATCGCTGTTTCCGATGATATCCCCGATCCCGAGCCTTTCCAGATCTTTTTTGCTCAGAGGGCAGGGCATATGTGCATATCCATCCACCTCATCCCAGGGTACCTGGAATCCGGCTCCATGGGCACAAAATACCGATCCCGTAGGCCTCCTTAGATCCGCTTCCGGGTCGTATCCTCTCGCTGAGACAACTTCTTCCTGATTATGACATGGCTCGAATCCGGCCAGTTCGAGGCTAAGCGTACCTTCTCCGGCCGTATAAGCCGTTACCTCTTTTGTGTATTCCCAAAACGTAGATACGGGAGCAATACCCTTTAACACAGCTGTATTTCCGTCTCCCGTAAGAATAGGCGGCTGTGCTTTCCCACTCATCCTATCTATGTCGGTCATAGCTTTACCGATAAACTTAGAAGGAATCGTAAGGGTAAATTTATAAACCGGCTCAAGAAGCACGCCCTTTCCGGCTTTTCTTGCCTTTCTTAAGGCATTTCGTATAGCTCTGTAGGTCGCCTGTCTGAAGTCTCCGCCTTCTGTATGCTTAGGATGGGCTCTGCCTGTGACCAAAACGACTCTGATGTCAGTTACTTCGCTTCCCGTAAGGGTTCCGGGATGAATTGTCTCGAGGACATGGGTTTCTATAAGGCGCTGCCAGTTTTTATCAAGATCATCCACGCTGCAAACGGACGCAAACTCTATCCCGCTTCCCGGCTCACCGGGCTCTATGAGAAGCTGAACCTCAGCGTAGTGTCTGAGGGGCTCAAAGTGTCCGATACCGTACACGGCCTCAGAAACTGATTCTTTGTAAACAATACTTCCTGCTCCGTAAGATATCTCGCTTCCAAGCCTGTCCTTAATTACCTGCTTTAATACCTGTAGCTGGATCTCGCCGTTTACCTTGACGAAGATTTCCTTATGCCTTTCATTCCACTCAAAAGAGAGCTCCGGATACTCTTCCTCAAGGGGTTTAAGCTTGCCGTACAGAAGAAGGGGATTGTCCGCAGGATCGGTTATAACTCTGTAGCGTAAAACAGGAGTCAGCTTTGGTACCAGCTTTTCACCCTCAGCACCAAGTCCCTGACCCGCCGCAGTTTCCGACAGTCCTGTCACAGCAACTACCATCCCTGCCTCAGCTTCGGAAACAGTTTCATACTTTTCGCCGTTATAAAGCCTAATCTGGTCTATTTTTTCATCATTTGATTCAGGGATAACCATCCTTGCGCGCAGCTTTCCCCCGGTCACTTTAAGATGCGTAAGTCTCTCCCCCAAAGCCCCTCTTGTTATCTTAAATACTCTTGCGCCGAAGGTCTCCTCCTCGTAATAAGGCTGCGGCGAAAGACTGAGCAGCCCGTCCAGAAATTCCTTTACACCTTCGCTTTTTAAAGCGGAGCCAAACCAAACCGGAAAAAACAGTCTCCTTTCTACTGCACTTCTGATGCTGTCCTCGCAGAGATCTCCCGTTTCCAGGTATTCTTCTATCAACTCCTCATCCGTAGATGAAATCTCTTCTATTGCGACATCTCTGTCAGAAAGCATATCAACGCAAGTCTTATCAAGCCCTTCTTTAAGACTCTGCAAGACCTTTTTTCTATCCACTCCTGCCATATCCATCTTATTGACAAATATTACAGTCGGAATGTCGTAATGCTCCAAAAGCTTCCAAAGAGTTCTTGTATGACTTTGGATTCCTTCCGGAGCGCTGATGATAAGGACTGCAAGATCCAAGACAGACAGAACCCTCTCCATCTCTGAGGAAAAGTCCACATGCCCCGGAGTATCAAGCAAGGTAACGTTTGCGTCGCCATACCGAAATCTCGCCTGCTTTGAAAAGATTGTAATACCTCTTTCCTTTTCCATAGCATTATTATCCAGGTAAGTGTCTTTATGATCCACTCTACCAAGATTACGGATAGCGCCGGATATATATAAAATATTTTCTGAAAGTGTTGTCTTTCCCGCGTCAACATGCGCAAGGAGACCAATATTTAGGTTTCTCATATTTTCATTTTAAAAAAGCGGAGCTGCATTTGCAACTCCGCTTTGAATAAGTTATAAATCTTTAATTATTTAACGATATCGCCGTCATCAAAAGGATCGCCACACTCAGGGCAGAACTTCGGAGGATTCTTGGGATCCTCGGGTTCCCATCCACATTTATCACACTTATAGATAGGCTCTCCCGCCGGCTTTTTAGCTCCGCACTCCTGGCAGAACTTTCCGGTGTTTACAGCGCCGCAAGAGCACTTCCAGCCTACTTCGGGCTCAGGTCTCTTTGCTCCGCACTCGGGGCAAAACTTTCCGGTTGCCTGTTTTCCGCAAGAGGGGCAAGTCCATGACGCTCCGGCGGGAGCCATCTGGGGCGCTGCCTGCTGTGCGGGCTGCTGAGAGTTGATCTGTGCATTAACTGCATCTGCCGCTGCAAATCCGCCTGCTGCGTTTGCTCCGGCCATCTGAGCCATATTCATACCCATAAATGCCATAGCGGGACCGGCCTGCTGATTGTTTGCAGCTGCGTTCATAGCGGTCATAGTAGCTCCTGCAAGGTTTGCATTGCGGATGTTGGGATCCACAAATGCAGCGTTCTTCTGGAGCTCTTTGAGCATCTTCTCGTCTTCTTCGTCTGCTGCGAGGGAAGAAACACCGACCTTTACGATCTCGATTCCGCGATCCTCAAACCACTGCTTTGTAAGTTCCTCGCGCATTGCATCAGCAAGTTCCTGAGTATGAGCCAGGACTGCAGAATATCTGATTCCCATATCGGAAATCCTAGCGAATGCGGGCTGGAGAGCGGTAAGGAACTCACTCTTAAGCTGACTGTCAATCTGATCTCTCTTGTATGAAGAAGTTACGTTACCGCAAACATTGCTGTAAAATACCATCGGGTTTGAGATCTTGTAGCTGTACTCACCAAAGCACTTTACGGAAACATCGATATCGATTCCGGCTCTCTGGTCTACGACTCTGAAAGGAACAGGTCTCGGAGTTCCGTACTTGTTGCCGATGATCTCTTTAATATTGAAATAGTATACTCTCTGGTCCTTGCCGGGCTGTCCGCCGAAAGTAAAACGATCGCCAAACTGCTTAAAGAAGTTTAAGAAGTTCTTTCCAAGGTTTCCACCGTCAAAGAAGGAATGCTCTGTACCTGTATCATATGTAAATTCTCCGGCCTCTGCACAAAGCTCAACTACTTTTCCCGACTCAACGATGATCATACACTGACCTTCGTTTACGGCAATCCTTGAACCGTTTGATATAATGTTATCTTCTCCGTTTGTGTTTGAAGATCTTCCGGTTACTCTCTTCTGACCTTTTACCACGAGGGTATCAGCGGGGATAGCGTCGCAATAGAAAAACTCTTTCCACTGATCTCCAAGCTGACCTCCCATTGCACCCTTAAATGCCTGTATAAGTCCCATTTTCTTACTCCTTTCGAAATCCCTGAATATAGTATAACTACAAGAAGTATTCTATCATATTAACCTTAACGTGAGTATACTTTTTTCTTAATTTTCCCCTTTTTACAAAATACTGACAGCTATTTCCTCGTATTTTGCGATTCTTTCCGAGCTATTTGCCATATTGACTTTCAATTTGCCCTCTTTTGATACTTCAAGCTCGTATAAATCATACTCTCCGTCAAGGTAGGCATAATCCTCGCCGTTGTCCCGATAGTGAGCAGCCTTACCGCCTTCGGGAGTGGCAAGCAGCGTCAGCTTCTTAATCTCCTTCTCTCCTACATAAGCGATATCTTCGTATGTTGGGATTACGCTTCCGGCCTTTATAAATACAGGCAGGTAATCAAGAGGAGCCTCCTCAAGGATATATCGGCCGCCGGAAATCTTCTCACCGCCGGTGAGTCTGTACCAGTCTCCCTTAGGAAGATAAACTTTTTTAACTCTCTCGCCGGCTGCAACTACAGGTGCAACAAGGATCGAATCTCCAACCATATACTCATCATTCAGGTTAAAGGTATTTTCGTCATCCTCATAGTTCATTACAACAGGGCGCATAACAGGTAATCCTGTTTTTTGTTCCTCGTACATAAAATCGTAAATATAAGGCAGGAATCTGTAGTGGAGCTTTACGTGCTTCCTGTAAATGTCAACTACTTCGTCCCCAAAAAGCCAGGGCTCCTGACGAATACTTCCATTAGCGGAGTGGTTTCTGAAAAACGTAGCAAAGCTCGCCGCCTCTATCCATCTCGCAAGAAGTTCCGGAGTAGTATCCGCTCCGAATCCTCCTATATCAACACCGCAAATAGAATATCCGCACATTCCCAGAGTGCAAAGCTGAGGGATCATCATCGCAAGATGGCTCCAAAGGCTTTGGTTATCTCCCGTCCAGACAGCGGCATATTTTTGCGTTCCGGAGTAAGACGCTCTTGTTATAACCAATGGTCTCTTTTTTGTATGCTCCTTCATTGCTTCGTAGGTGGCCTTAGCCATAAAGTGGCCGTATACATTATGAAGTTCTCTATGTGTAGTCTTTCTGTCCTCATCGCAGCCTATAACGTCTTCCGGCAGGGGTCCGTTAAAGCTGGCGGGCTCATTCATATCATTCCAGATTGCCGCTACGCCCATATCGCAAAGCTCATCTATATGTTTACCCCACCAGTCTCTTACTTCTTTTCGTCCAAAATCAGGATAATTGGCTTCTCCGGGCCAGACCGCATTGACATAATCCGCCGTATCTTCAGCATTTCTGAAAAAGAATCCGCCCTTAGTACCTTCCTCATACATAAAGTATCCTTTTTCACGCTTCGTACCGGGATCGATTATTACAACAGGTTTGAATCCCTTCTCCTTAAGCTCTTTAAAAAGCTCTCCGGGCTTTCCGTAGTCTTTTTCATTCCAGGTAAAGACGCGATATCCGTCCATATAATCGATGTCGTACTGAACCGATTCGCAGGGTATATCAAGCTCCCGGAACTTCTCCGCAACCTCCCTTATGTCCTTTGCGGAAGAATACCCCCATCTGCACTGGTGATAGCCAAGTGTCCAAAGCTGAGGAAGCGGTGTTACTCCTGTAAGCAAGGTATAGTTTCCGACAACCGATTTGATATTTCCGCCGCCGATAAAATACAGATCAAGGTTTCCATCATCAGCCGTGTAAGCTATATATTCCGGGTTCTCCTTTGCAAGATCAAAATATCCGTGGAAGGTATTGTCGTAAAAAAGTCCATAGGTATACTCCTTTCCTTTACAGATAAGAAAAGGGATGGATTTGTATAGCGAACGATACTGCTCATTATGGGCCGAAGGGTCGTCGGTATTCCAGTTTTCATACTCATAGCTTCTCTTATCAAGAAGCCCCATCTTGTCCCCAAGTCCATATAAAGGATCGTTTTTTCCTATACATCTGACATCCGAAACCGGTTTATCAAGAACAGTATCAGCGACTGTATGTCCCTCGGCTTCAAGAAGTTCCTTCTCCCAGATCCCCACAGTTTTGATCGGTACTCGTTCTCCTTCAAACTGCGCAGATATCAGTCTTCCCGCAGCGTCGTAAAAGTCCACACTTCCGCCGTCCTTAATAATCGCTTTTAGAGATGCTGTCTTAACCTCTATAATTTTTCTTCCGTCCTTCGAAGTACTTTCAGAGGTTTCAAGTTTAAAGCCTTCTTTCAGGACACGCTCTAAGTCATCCTTTTCAATAGCCTTTGACCTGTGGTCTTCGCTCCATATCGGAACAAAAACATTAATTATCTCGTCGGTAAGCGCGGTTACTTCCATCCGTCCATTTTCAAATTCAACCGCTATCTTTCTGCCTTCTACTCTATACCCCTTAATCTTTCCGTAGTCTCGCATTGGTCCTCCTTTGCTTCTCCCCCCTAAACTTCTTTGCTTTTAGGTCAGTATAACACATTTAATCCATTTGGAAAACGTTTTCTGTTAAATCTCTCACTTTTTTTATAAAATATATTGCTGTATACTTTTTGTGACGTTTATTTTCCGTCAATTATTTTTTATTTTTAACTATTCATATGCAGGCAGGAAAGAGATTATGAAAATTGCAGCTTACAACTACAGAGATTTTGACGAAGCTTTTTACTTTGAGAAATTCGGAAAGCAGTATGGCGTTGAAATAGTCCCCATCAGAGAGGCACAGACGAAGGAGAATGCTTCTTTGGCTGCAGGCTGCGACGGTGTATCGATCATCACCCAACCTGCTACAGAAGAGATAATCTCCGCCTGGAAAGATGCCGGAGTAAAGCATATATCTACGAGAACCATCGGTTACGACCATATCGACCTTGAAGCGGCTAAAAAATATGGACTGAAAGTCAGCAATGTAACCTACTCCACCGGAAGCGTTGCTGACTATACCGTTATGCTCATTCTGATGTCTTTAAGAAGAATGAAATCTATCATCAAGCGTGCTGAAGGTATGGATTACTCCCTTCCCGGTAATATCGGCCGTGAAATTAAAGACCTAATCGTTGGTGTTGTTGGAACAGGCAAGATTGGTACCCATGTTATCAAAAATTTAAGCGGTTTCGGATGTAAGATACTTGCATATGACCCCTACGAAAATCCCGAAGCTGCATCTTACGCTGAGTATGTTTCTCTTGATGAACTTTTTGCAAATTCCGATGTGATCACATTCCACACTCCCGCTACAGAGAGCAGTTTCCATATGGTAAATAAAGACTCTATGGAAAAGATGAAAGACGGCGTCGTAATAATCAATACCGCCCGCGGCAGTATAATCGATACTCCGGCTTTTCTTGACGCCCTTGAATCCGGCAAGATCGGAGCCGCCGCTTTAGACGTAATAGAAAACGAACTCGGCATCTTTTACGGAGATTATAAGTATAAAAATATAGCACACCGGGAAATGTCAATTTTAAAGGACCTTCCCAATGTGCTTATGCTTCCTCATATGGCATTCTATACCGAGAACGCCATATCCGATATGGTAGAACACTCTATCGTTCATATATTGGAAAACGACGGAAACGTGGTTTCGTAAGAAAATCAGCAATTAACCGTTAATTTAGATTTTAGCGATGCCTGCCGCAAGGTGCACAAAAAAGGATGGCAGATTAGTCCTCTGCCATCCCTTTTATTTTTGGTAAGTATAGTCTTTCATTTTCAGATAGAACTCCGAAGGAATACCGGCTTTTGTATAACCAACGGTTCTGACTCTCACATTTCTCGTTTCATCGTTTTTTTCGGTTGCTCTGCTGAGCTCCTGTTCAAAGTTTCCGCTTTTTCTTTCCCCGGATTGTCCGCGATTGTAATCGCCACGGTTTCCACCTCTGCCGTCTTCATTTGTCCTCTTGAGAAGAGAAGCTGCGGTTATTGCTCCTACTTTGTAAAGATTTTGTCCTCCATATACTGCAATGCTACCTCCCTGCCATCCTTGGCTCATTCCGGTGCTGCCATAGATTGTAAATCCTTTTACAATCCTTGTTTCTTACTCTATATATCGGTAACCGGAATAAAAACTATACGCTTTTTGCAGACTTTACAAAAGTTTAAGATTTACTCCCCAAGCCCGTCCATAACTGCGATATAAGCAGAAGAGATCCATAAAGCGTAGAGCGCTCCGGCGATAATATCCGTAAGCCAGTGTACGCCCGAAATAAGTCTTCCGCAAAAGCCTGCTGCCATTACTACTATAGCAGCAATCTTAAGCGCGGTTAATAGTTTTTTTCTGTCGGCAAGAATCCTGTTCCAGGCAAAAATAGCGGTACAAAGAATCGCACATATCACAAGTACGTGGCTGGAAGGGAAGGAACTCTCAAGCTCATTTTCCCCGGGAAGAAGTACCGGACGATAATTAATAGCAAACTTATCAAAGCCCACATAAACCGCAGCGATAACAACATATACTCCGGCCAGTCCAAGTATAGGCTTATCCACCTTTAAAAGGCTCTTCCTTCTGACGAGCTGAATAAACCCTATAACAGCAAACGATGCCGCAGTGATAATAGCAAGTCCCATAAACACATCAGTAACTTTATCCAAGATAAGGTTTGTCCCGATGGCATCTCTAAATGAACCGTTAAGAGACGAGAAACCGACCCAGGTTCCCTCCGGTCCGATCGGCGCTCTGTCCACCCTCCAAACAAGTACGGTGTAAAGGATGGTAATAAGTGTAAGCACTATTGCTGTAATTAAGCTTGTTTTTTTCTTTTCCATAAAATCCTCTTTCCTATTTCAAATTTACTTTTCGTTTTATTGCTAATATTCTCTCACTAGGCGCATAATGCGTCAAGAATATAATATTTTCAGGCTCTTTTAATTGAAATTACATCTTCCGTAATATACAATGCTACTTGTAGTGCAAAACTATAATATATCTACGAAGGGATTACATATATGGAACAGAAATTACCTAAAAGATCGGAAGTTCCCGTAGAGCTTACATGGAACCTTGCCGACATCTATGCAAATGAAAATGATTGGGAAGCAGATCTCAAGAAAGTTTTAAGTCTTGCTGATGAGTTCTCGCTTCTTAGCGGAAAGTTTACCACTGACGCAAAATCCTTCCTATCAGCCTGGGATCTGTACGAAAAGTTCCTGCTTATCGGATATCGCGTTGCAGAATATGCCGCACGTTACGCCGACCAAAATACTGCCGACAGCCACGGCCAGGAGCTCCGCGGAAAAGCTATGTCCACTATGGCGCAGGTTGAAGAAAAGACTGCATTTTTCACTCCGGAAGTACTCGCTTTAGGCGCCGATACTCTTGCCGGTTTCTACAAGGAAGAGCCCGGACTTAAAAAGTACGAAGTTTCCATCAATGAAATCATTCGTTCCAAAGACCATGTTCTTTCAAAAGAGATGGAAGAACTCATCGCTTATGCTTCCGAGCTTTCCGATTCGCCGCAGCACGGAGCCAGTATGCTCAGAGATGCCGACCTCAAGTTCCCTGTCGTTAAAAACGAAAAGGGAGAAGATGTTCAGCTGACCAACGGCCGCTTTGTTCCTCTTCAGATGTCCTTAAACCGCGAGGTTCGAAAAGAATCTTTTGAGAAATTTTACGAAAGATACAAGGAGTTTGGAAATACCTGGGCCGCTCTCTATGACGGAGAAGTTAAGCAGCGCCGCTTCCACGCAAAGGCTCGCCACTACAACTCAACATTTGAGGCCGCTGTAGACGGAAATAACGTTTCACCCGAAGTCTGCGATAACCTTATTGAAAGCGTACATCGCGGATTCGACAAGATGCACCGCTACGTAAGACTTCGCAAGAAGCTTCTCGGCGTAGACGAGCTTCATATGTATGACGTTTACGCACCAATGGTTGCCGACTACGACGCTAAGGTTACTTATGAAGAGGCAAAGGAGCTTTCACTTAAAGCACTTGCTCCTTTAGGCGAGGACTATCTTGAGATCGTAAAGCGCGCTTACGCTGAGCGCTGGATTGATGTTGTTGAGAACGAAGGAAAGCGCGGTGGTGCTTACTCTGCAGGATGCTACGGCGTACATCCTTATATGCTCCTCAATTACAACAATACTCTCGACGATGTATTTACTCTTGTACACGAGATGGGCCATTCAATGCACACCTGGTATTCCGAAAAGAACCAGACCTTCCTTAACTCTCAGTACAAGATCTTCGTTGCTGAAGTCGCTTCGACGACCAACGAGATCCTTCTCCTTGAGTATATGCTTAAAAACGCTACCGATAAATCCGAAAAGGCATACCTTATAAACCATTATCTCGAGAGTTTCAAGAGCACTTTATATCGCCAGACTATGTTTGAGGAGTTTGAGCGCAAGACAAATAAGATGGCAGAGGACGGAACTCCTCTTACCTTTGAGACTCTTTCTGATGTTTACTACAACTTAAATAAAGAATATTTCGGAGAGGATATGGTTTCAGATCCCCTTATTGCGTACGAGTGGTGCAGAATCCCCCACTTCTATTACAATTTCTATGTATATCAGTACGCAACAAGCTTCTCCGCCGCTGTCGCTATCGCGCACCGCATCCTTGAAGAGGGCGCTCCCGCAGTTGAACAGTACAAGAAGTTCCTTTCAAGCGGATGTACCGAGGATCCTGTCAGTCTCTTAAAGATCGCAGGAATCGACTTCTCTACCGGAAAGCCCGTAGATGAAGCTCTTGAAGTATTCGAAAAAGCTATCGAAGAGATGGAGAACCTGTAATATAAAGTATAAAATAGTAAATTTACTTGTAAAGAAGATTAAATAAGTATAAAATAGAAATGTTTTTTTGATGGATGGAATTGCTTGTTTATAGAATATAAGGAGATACTAAAATGACAGGTAAAATCGGTTTCGACAACGACAAATACTTAAAACTTCAATCCGAGAAGATTAAGGAAAGAATCGGTGCTTTCGGCGGCAAGCTTTATCTTGAATTCGGCGGAAAGCTCTTCGATGACTACCACGCATCTCGCGTTCTTCCCGGTTTTAAGCCTGACAGTAAGATTACAATGCTCACTCAGCTCAAGGACGAAGCTGAGATCGTAATCGTAATTTCCGCACAGGATATTGAAAAGAATAAAGTTCGTGCCGATCTCGGAATTACCTATGACGTAGATGTACTCAGACTTATCGACGCATTCAGAAGTTACGGCCTTTACGTTGGCAGCGTTTGCCTTACACATTTTTCAAACCAGGCAACCGCTATTGCGTACCAGAAAAAACTTGAGTCCTTAGGTCTAAAGGTTTACCGCCACTACCGTATTGAAGGATATCCTTCAAATATTCCTCTCATCATCAGCGACGAGGGATACGGAAAGAACGAATACATCGAGACTACAAGACCTCTTGTTGTAATTACTGCTCCCGGACCCGGAAGCGGAAAGATGGCAACCTGTCTTTCACAGATCTATCATGAGTACAAGCGCGGAATCAAAGCCGGCTACGCTAAGTACGAGACCTTCCCTATCTGGAATCTCCCTCTTAAGCATCCCGTAAACCTTGCTTACGAGGCGGCAACCGCAGATCTTAACGATGTAAATATGATCGACCCCTTCCATTTGGAAGCTTACGGCGAAACAACCATCAACTATAACCGTGATGTTGAGGTATTCCCTGTTCTTAACGCGATGTTTGAAAAGATTATGGGTGAATCTCCTTACAAGTCCCCTACTGACATGGGTGTCAACATGGCAGGCTTCGGTATTGTCGATGACGATGTATGTAAGGAGGCAAGCTGCCAGGAGATCATCCGCAGATACTTCAATACACTTTGCCAGAAGCGCAAGGGTGTTGCTGACAACGATCAGGTACTTAAGATTGAGCTTCTTATGAAGCAGGCAGGCATTACCGTAGATGACAGGCCTGTCGTTTCAAGTGCAAGAGTTAAAGCCGAGACTACAGGTGAACCCGCTGCCGCAATGCAGCTTCCCGACGGACGCATTGTTACAGGAAAGACAACTCCTCTTCTCGGAGCCTCTTCCGCGATGCTTCTTAACGCCCTTAAGACATTAGCCGGAATTGATGACTCTGTAGATCTTATTGCTCCTACAGCAATTGAGCCCATTCAGGACCTCAAGGTAGGACATCTCGGCAGCAAGAACCCCCGTCTCCACACCGACGAGGTTCTCATCGCACTTTCAATCTGCGCCGCTACTGACGAGAAGGCAGAGCTTGCAATGCAGCAGATTCAAAACCTCAAGGGATGCGAGGTCCATTCAAGCGTTATCCTCTCCCCTGTAGATACCGGCATCTTTAGAAAGCTTGGTGTAAATCTTACCTGCGAGCCCGTATACCAGAGCAACAATCTGTACCACAGATAATCATTTAAATATATACCGGATAATTCTATATGCAGGAGGATCGTTCCATGAAGATTGATTCAACCGAAAAAGCACGCAATATCTTTTCAGAAAGTGATGCTCTTTCCATAGACAATGCTTTTCATACTTTTAGAAAAAAAGTATTCGGCTCAAAGGAACATTCTCCTGTTTATATTATTGTAACCACCATTCTCTGTACTTTCTTATGCTATTTCTATGACATGATTTACGGTCTCGGGTGCCCTGATACATTAAGCGAGGGCGTCTTTATCTTCAGAAATGCGAACTATGCAACCGAGCAGGCTCGTTGGATGATTCGCTTTGTTAATCAATTCTTCTCGAGAAATATAGTTATTCCATTCATTGTTATAGTTTTATACTGCACGTGTATTGGTATATCCGTATATATCATTTGCCGAATGACGAAACTTTTTAAGCCCCTGACACAAGTTCTGCTCACTGCTATGATGGTTACGTTTCCTATCATCCTTCATCATCTCGCATTTTATTATATGGGGCTCGCATTTTGCCTTTCTTTCCTTTTGACTGTTATCGGAGTTGCCCTTATTAGGAAGCGTAAGATTTATTCTGTAATTTTAGGTACTCTGTGCTTTTTAGTTATGCTTGGGCTTTATCAGGCATATGTTGGGGCTATTTCTGCTCTTTGTCTTGTATTATTTATCTACGATATGATGAATGAACAGAAGCTTTCATCAGCTTTTAAAAATCTACTCCTTTGCGCAGCGTCAGGAGTTATTGCTTGTCTTGTAAATATCCCTGTTTACAAACTCATGATAAGACTTTATCACTTAGATTCCTCAAATCGTGTGGATCAGTTTTCCATATCTTCAATATTCAAAAACCTTGGCTTTTCTTTAAAACACTCCTACATCTGGTTTTTCTCCTTTTTCAAGGAAAAAGTATTAGCCAGAAGCTATCTTTATACGATTCTATTTTTGATTATTCTGATACTCTCTGTTTCTTTAGTTATTATTCTGATAAAGAAAAAACAGATAATTCGCGCATGCCTAACAATTGTTTCCATTATCGTCCTCCCTCTTGCTATGAATCTTTTGCTTATACTGATTCCCGAAAACGGTATGAGGGATATGCTCAGATACCAGTATGTTTACATATATCTCTTGCTGTTTTTACTGCATGATAAGCTTCCTGCTTCCTTAATCAATGTATTCCTAAAATATATTTCCTCCTTTGCGATCGTACTTATGCTCATAGGAAATATTGTTACCGGTACCTGTACTGCATATATGTATAAGTTCAGCTACGACCACTACAAGCAAGCGTTTTTGCAAGCTATGTCAGATGTAAGTAAATTGGACGGCTACACGCTAAACGAAACTACTATTCTAACGGGCGGAACACCATCATTACAAGAAATCTACGAAAGGAATCAGCTAATATTTAAGTATGCCGCAGGCGAAGGCGGACCCGTATTCTACTATGGTCTGTTTGGCTCTACCACATGCAGAAAAAGCTTTTTCTATGATTTTATGGGAATAGATGCAGGGGATTTATCCTATGATGAATTCTTAAATATCATTCAGAGTAAAGAATATAAAGAAATGCCTTTATGGCCGGCAGACGGTTCTATAAAAATGATAGACGGCATAGCGGTTATCAAATTTGAAAATGAACCACCTGCCAATTAGAACTAAATCGTCAAAGTGTGCTTTTCCCCCTTCGAATCATCAACAACTTCGAAGGGGGATTTTAGTACAATTACTTAGTATTTTGTTGTTATAGGATAGTTTGTTTCTATCCAGTTTCTTGCGAGAGGAAGCCACATCTGTACTTCCGGAACGATCTCTTTTCCGACATTACCTGCAGTAAGCTTATTTGCAAGTCCGGTTCCATGACCGCCGTGAGGGAAAATATGAAGTTCCGTACTTACACCTTCTTTGCGAAGAGCGGACGCGAGCATCAGAGAATTCTCAACAGGTACCGTTCCGTCTTCGAACGTATGCCAGATAAAGCAAGGGGGCATGTCTTTTGTTATATTCTTTTCGATTGAAAGAAATTCCGTAATAGGGATTCCCTTTCTCTCTGAAAAGCTGTCTGCGGTTTCAAGATCCCCGCTAATACACTTTGCGGATCCCGCGTGAGCAAACGTTTCAGCCGATATTACCGGATAGTTAAATATATGACCATTCGGTCTAATGGATTCTTTTACCCCGCTTAAATCTTTTTCGCTGATTCCCTCGCTTTTTGCAATGATCCTTGCGAGAAAATCCTTATTCCAAAATACGCCAAGGCAGGCCGCTAGATGACCTCCCGCAGATGATCCCTGTACGATTATCTTATCTGTGTCTATATGCCATTCTTCAGCACGTTTTCTTAATAATCTGACTGAATAAGCAAGCTCCGACAATGCAATGGGGAACTGGGAAGGGCCTGTAGAGTATCTCAGCACAGCTGTATGACATCCCATGGCGGCGAAGGCAAGTGCCAGAGGTTCCGACTCGCGGTCGGATGTATGGTCATATCCGCCGCCGGGGCAGATGATAACCATTGGTCTTTTTTCTACTCCGAGATTTACAGAATATTCCTGAATATATGTATACAGTGCTGCATATTCTTCCGAACCCGGCATCTTTATATTTATCTTTTCGTGAATCATATTTATCTTCCTATAATTATATTTGTAAAACAACTCCCCTGCATAAACAGGGGAGCTTTAATCTGACATATTGCTGTTATTATCCCTGAAGGCCTCTGGACTGACGGTCCATATCTTCAACGACAATATCAAAGATTTCACCGAGAGATCTGCAGTACTCGAGAATCTTCCAGGGTTCGTTGGTATGGTAATGAACCTTCATAAGGTCCTCATCTCCGCCGCCTGCATAACTGTCTCCGACAAAATTGTTGATAATGTATTCTCTGAGATCATCCTCATCCATCTCACAACCCTCGATAAGAAGCTGTGTGTCGTAACGAAATTCAATGCTCTGTTCTTCCATAATATCTCCTATCTGCCGATCCCGGCACCGGTATTGAAGTGTGGTTTACAAGGATATCTTTATACTTCCTTGCCCCCATGAGAGACATTCTACCATAATTGCCTGCCGTGACGCAACTTTCGTTGAAGCGACAGATATTTTTTATCATTTATTCCCCAATAAGCATCTGATAACTTTCGATTTTCCTTACCTTTCCTGATTGAATCAGCGCAAATATGAAAGCAACCGTCACCATTCCTATTGCGATTATAATTACTCCGGGAACAGGAATATCAAAATTACATTTCATAAGTCCAAAGCTTCGCATAACCATTGACATGTAAGGATTAGCTGCATAATACGAAGCAACAGAAAAAACAGCCGCTGCAAAAACTATGGAAGGCATAAAACTAAGCGCCGTTTGAAGTACAAGACTTCCCGAGGTGTATCCTATAGCCTTGTAGATTCCGTAATCTCTACGTTTATTGTAGATAAATGCCTTGATAAGAAGGTAAAGTATCAACACAATAACCACCGCTGAAATCGAGCAAAGAAGCACAAGCATCAGTGTAGAAATATCTTTGAACGTAGTCATATTTCCTTCTAGCGTATCAAAGAAATTCATTGCTGAAACCACGTGATTTCCGTACTTCTCCGAAGCTTCATCCAAAATCTTTTGAGAAGCCTTTGCATCATCGCAGTCAAACCAGTAATATGCAGGGCTGTACTCAAAATCAATTAAATGCTCTGCAGCCTTTTCACTCATAACCGCTTCTTTTCCGGAATTGTTGCAGGTTTGTACAAGGCCGGTTATAAGGTAACTGTGTTTTTTAGAGCCATAATCAAGCTTAACCTCATCTCCGATAGCATATCCGTACTGTTTCGCAAACCTTCCGCTGACGGCGATCTCATTGTCGTATTCCGGCAATCTTCCCTTATAGCAAACCTCTTTGTTATTCATTTTTGACACATCATCAAAAATATATGTAACAAGTCTGTCCTCATTGTTATAATTGAGGTTCAGCATGATCATACTTCGGATATTGGAAACATCGTTTCGAGCCTCAAGAAACATAAGAGCATCTTCTTTTGTCTCATAGTCAAAGGCAACTACACCGCCGCAGGTTTCAAAGGTAAGGATTCCAAGCTTGGGATTTCTGCTGAAATTCTCGTACATTAAAAGCGCTACTACGCAGACAAACGTTAAAAGCCCTGTTACAAAGAAGGTTATGGTGTTTTGCTTCATATTTGTAAATAAAGACTTTAAAGCAAGGCTGATATTTATGCCAAAAACAGACTTATCAAGGCGTATATGATTCCTCTTAAAATTATGGTTTTCAACACCTTCTCTTAAAGCAACGATAGGATGTATCCTCCTGATCTTCCCGGTTGCGATAAGTGTTACAAAGAAGGTAAAAAATACCACAAATACTACAGGAATAATGCTGCAGATCGGATTAAACGATACGTTATAAGGAACTCCCATCTGCCCCACGATTATCTTTGTCATAACAGGCATGAGGGTATATGAAAATCCCGCACCGATCAGGCTTCCGATACATGACAGCGTAATAAACAGTGCAAACAAGGAACCGATTATGTCTCTCCCTGTATAACCAATGGCTTTAAGCGCACCGATGGTTTTCATATTCTCTCTGATGTAATTCGCAATACTGTTTGACAGCATAAGGGCGATAACTACAACGATGATTATGGTAAGGGTAAGGAAAGAAGCAGCTAATATCAATGATAAAAAGGTTTTGTTTGATATAGTATCCGGTAAAAGCGCTGCCAGCGCGAGAGCTCCCGGATTTCTGCTGAGTACATCATTTCCTACACGGATCCTGAAGCTTCCCGGGTTTACGTCTTCCTTAAGTTTGAAGCTTATAATGATCGTCTCAGCTACAGATCCATCTCTTTCAAAGAGTTCATCATAGCTTTTATCATCGAGAATAAATTCATAATTTCCGGTATTGTTACATCCAAAGTAGGTTGTATTGATAAAGCCTCTTACACCGAAGGAATACTTCTTTCCGAGGAGTTCGAATGTGTATGTATCCCCAAGTTCATATCCACCGGAAGTGTTGAACTGGTAGGGAAGATAGATATACCCTTCGGTTATACCAGCATCTTCCTTAACGATCTCGGTTCTGTTCATTTTAGTTTCAAACGCTGCAGAATCGTAGACTATAAGTCCGGGGGCTACGTTTCCGTTTCCAAAAGGCAAAGATACATTGCTGTACCCAAGGCATCTGTAGGTTTCGTACTTTTCAGTATCTGCCCCTAAAAGATCCTCTATAAACTCATCATCAATGCCTCTAAGGTCCTCTCCGATCCAGAGATACCCGTCACCTGCATCAAGCCTTTTGGCCTCTTTTGCGGCTGTAGGATAAGCGTCTAAAAATATAAGAAGCGAAACTCCCACAAGCATTGCCGCCATAAACATAAGAAGGAAAAGTCCAATAGAAGTTCCCTTGTTTTTTCTGAAATTTGATTTTGCGAGAAGTATTGTTTTTTCCATATTTACCACCCCATCGAAATAAGAAAATCGCTCAGCTTCTGGTGACGTTCCTTATCCCCGTGCACATATTTTCCGAGGTTACATTCTCCCGCTATCTCGCCATCTTTGACGTAGAGAACGCGGTTTCCCCTTCTTGCGCTTGTTATATCGTGGGTAACCATAACGATGGACTGGCCGCTTTCGTTGAACGCGGTAAGGGCGTCAAGAACGTCTTTTCCTGTTTTGGAGTTAAGCGCTCCTGTGGGCTCATCGGCAAATACAAGTTCCGGAGAATTGATAAGTGCTCTCGCTATTCCGACTCTTTGCGCCTCGCCACCTGAGATCTGGGTGGGAAATTTATCCCAAAGGGATTCTTCTATATCTACCGACTTAAGTATCTCCTTTGCTTTTTCCGCTACTTCCTTTTTATTTTTATTGGTCAGAAGTCCTGCTGCCATAACATTATCAAAAACGCTCATAGAGTCAACGAGGTATACCTGCTGGAAAACGAAGCCACAATTCTTTCTTCTAAAGAAAGCCAGTTCATCCGTTGACATCTTTGTAATATCTTTATCACCAAAGGTTATCTCTCCGAGGCTGGGCTTATCCATTCCCGAAAGGGGCGTAGAGGAGAGTTGATTTACCGGCTCCGCTGGCTCCCATGATTATCGTAAAGTCGCCCTCGTAAATCTCCATATCGATGTTTTTGAGGACATGCTGCATATTGCCGCCGCTTGAAAAAGTTTTGCATAGCTTGTTTGTTTTAATAAGTGTGTTCATTTTGTATTTCCTCCTTGCTATGCGCTAATAATACCTTTTCAATCCTTAAATGCCTTTAAAAAACTCTTAAATAATCCTTAAATCTGCTCTTGCATTTAAACGATCCTGATTCCGAATGTTACCGCAAAGCCTTTCTCCGGTCTTTCTATACTGAGGGTCCCGTTCATTTTGTTTACAAAGTAATCTGCAAGATAAAGCCCAAGTCCCGCTCCTTCTTTCTCTGAAGCATTACTGCCTCTTTTGTACTTTTCTTTTAAAAGCGGAAGCTCGTCATCTTTTGCCCCCGGTCCGTAATCGCCAATGGTTATAAGTAAATACTCTCCCCTATTTTCCGTCCTGACGTAAATTTCCGTATTTGCATACTTGTATGAGTTGGTAAATACGTTGTCGAATGCCTGCTGAAGTCTTAGTCTGTCAATATAAACGCTGCAAGGCGGAATATCAAAATCCCCCGCTCTGTTTAGATAGTCGGAATTCTTTATCAGCTCTTTTACTGTTTCTGACTCGTATCTCGATGGATTTACATCAATCTCCGTTATATCCTGTACGCTTGAATTAAATAGATTATCAGCAAGATTAGTTATCTGATCTGCTTTGATATTGATGCTGTTGAAAAGCTCCTTGGTTCTGTCTTCTTTTGTAAGCTCGTATCCTATCTCGGAAGTTGACTTTATGGAAGCTATCGGAGTTTTAATGTCATGTGACAGCTTTGCGATCATTTCCTTTTTATCATCATTGGCTTTTTTCTCCGCCGCCTTTGATTTTTTAAGCTCTGACCGCATAAGGTCAAAGCTCTCGGTAAAAGCTCCGAATGCACGCCCCTTGTCAAGACTAAGGGGAATATCGAGGTCTCCTCCCGCCACGCGAACTGCAAAATCATTCATTTTTTTAAAGGGATCGGTTACAGTCTTTTTGATGTAAAAAAGGAATATTAAGATTAAGATCAGTTGTACAATAGATATGCCGGAGATCAAAGTAAATATCTGTCTCTTGATAGATTCAATTTTAGAGGGTATGTCGTTGTGAATAAGAAGAAGGCATCCACCGGATGCGTTAAGAATAGTATCGCTGTTTTTGATCGCTTCGTTAAGACTTGTAGATACTTCTTCGGATGTTTTGTATATGAGTTCTCCTTTTTCGTCAAGTATGGAGTAGTTTAGGGCAGTGCTGTATTTCTCTTCCTCTCCGAAGTTTTCCTTTACGCTCATAAGTACTTCGTTAACGGCTACGGCATCCTGCTTTGCCATATCTATCCTATTAGCAAAATAGAAGGTCAGCCCGACCTCAAGAAAAATACTTATGGCAAAAAATACGATTGGTGGAGTTTTTTTCATTTTGTCCCCCGGTCAATTTCCTGATATAAATCTGTATCCCTCTTTCCAGACTGTCTTTATATATTCCGGGTTTTGAGGGTCTTTTTCTATCTCTTCACGAATCTTTCTTATATGGACATTCAGCGTACCGTCCGTAGTAAACTTATCGTTCCAGACATTATCGAACAATTCCGTTTTTGTGACAAGTCTGTCACGATTATCAGTAAGGTATTTTAGAAGCTTAAATTCTATAGCCGTCAGTTTCTTTAACTTGCCGTCAACAAAGATCTGCTTATTTACGCTGTCAAGCTTTAATATTCCGTCATCATAATCTTTGCCCGTCTTTTCATTTTCTTCCTGCAGATCCGATGCCTCTCCATACCTCTTAAGGACAACTTTTACCTTGGCAAGGAGTACGCCGAGAGAATATGGCTTTTCGATGTAGTCATCCCCGCCTATATTAAGCGCAATGATCTTGTCGTCATCGGTATTTCTGGCCGATATAAAAAGAATTGGAATATTTAATGATTCCCTTATCTTTTTGCAAAGTTCAAATCCGCTTCCGTCCGAAAGGTTGATATCAAGAAGAATAAGCCTAGGCTTTTCGTTTTTTAAAACCTCTTCTGCCTCAGCCCTGCTGTATACAGCCTTTGTCTTTACCTCGAACATATTGAAGTATTCGCAGGTATTGTCAGCAAGCATCTTTTCGTCATCAATTATAAGGCAATCGTAATTCATCCCCGTCTCCAACAGTCTTATTTATATACGGAATATCCGTTCTTACCTTTTTCTTTTGTTACGTACAAAGCCTTGTCTGCCTGTTCAAAAAGCTCGTCCGTACTTTTGGCATAGTGTCCGTGAGAAATGCCAATGGATAATGTAACCGACGGTTCTTTCTCTGCATCTTTTTCAAGGTCTTTTTTGATCTTTTCGAGCTTTTCAAAAATAACCGGCAATCTGTTGTATTCAATATTCCGTACAATTATAGCAAACTCATCTCCGCCTATACGGCATACATAGTCTATCGGTTTAAAGTTATCTTGTAGCGTACGGGCAACTCTCTTAAGAACCATATCTCCGACTTCATGGCCTAAAGTATCATTAAACTTTTTGAAATTATCAACGTCGGCAATAATAAAGCAGGTACTCTTTACATCTATCTCAGGAAGTATCTTTTCATATCCTGCTCTGTTAAGTACTTCCGTAAGTTCATCATGAGTAGCCTTGTAATTGAGTTTATCGATGCTTGCCCGGTTTGCCTCGTACATTTTATTATAGGCTTTTGCAAGATATCTGAATTCCTGCGATCCGGTAGCACCAATCGTTCTGTTTTCCTGTATGTCTTTTACAGCTCTGAGAAGCGGCGTGATGCCAAGATGCATCGTCATCACCATTACGATCAAAAACAGTACAACCTGCGCCACTATCAGGGAACGGGTGATTTTCATATCTTTTTGATACATATCCTCAAGATATTTCTTGCTTATCTCCGCCTGCCGGTCTATTTCAGCCTGCCCTTTATCGATGTTGTCGCTAATGCTTCCCTTGAGAGTGTAATACCCCTCTTCAAAAAGCATTTTTCTTGCGAGGGCCATTTTTTCATCTTTTGCAAGCTTTGCGTCCTCTTCTTTTAGTTTAAGTTTAAGGAGTTTTTCCGGCCCTTCGGTGTATCCCATAGCGTCGATCACGAGTTTCATAACATAAAACTCTGTCTCCGTAAGCTCGTTCGAGTCATCCATCGCCTTTTGGAACATTTTAAGAGCCTCAGCGCAATCCGGATATTTAGCTATTTCTTCCAATGCCCTTTCTCTGCGCTTAGTAACATTAAGTTCCTCAAAATAACCGTTTAAATACTCAAGATCCCCATTGTCTGTAAATCTCAGGACCATCACGGTCAGATAGTCCGATGCCTTCTTCAGCCCGTCCGCAGAAGCGTGTAAGTCGGCAAAAACCTGCGAAGCTGCCGATAAAATCTTATAATTTCGATATGATATAAATGTGTAATACAGAAGTGCTATTGATACCACAGCTGTCACAAAGATCATTACAATCTGAAGCTTTTTTAGTGACAGTCCTCCCCCTTTTTGGGGCCTTACGGTTTTGTCTTTTCCCATAGACTCTCAGTCCTCCAAGGTCACTTGTATTGTTGCAATGCCTGTTCCTGATATTACTACTTTTTTGCACTTACTATTGCTGCTTTTTTATTTCTCCTCACGTACCTGGAAGATATAGAATTTCAAATAATAACTCTCATCCGAGGCCCAAAGTATCGGGTGATCCGGAGCCTGCGTACGAAACTCAACCTGCCGCAGGCGCTTATGAACTGCCTTAGCAGCCTGTCCTATAACCTCGGTAAAGAGTTCCTGGGTCATAAAATGGGAGCAGGAGCAGGTTGCGAAATACCCTCCGTCTTTTACAAGCTTCAGTCCCTTCATATTAATCTCGCGGTAGCCCTTTATGGCATTCTTTGTAGCTTCTCTCGACTTGGTAAAGGCCGGCGGGTCGAGAACAAGAATATCGTATTGCTCTCCTTCGTCGTATAGTTTAGGGAGCTCATCAAGCACATTTGCGGCCCGAAACTTTACTCTGTCCGAAAGGCCGTTTATCTCGGCATTTTTCGTAGCCTGCGATACCGCAAACTCAGATATATCCAGTCCCGTTACGTCAGCCGCTCCGGCAAGTCCCATATTAAGAGCAAATGTTCCCATATGGGTAAAACAGTCGAGCACTTTAATATTTCTTTCGGGATTTCTCTTTGTGCAAAGCTCGCCGCTTCCCCCGACGAGTCCGGCAACAATTTGCTGCATAGCAAGACGGTTGTACTTTTGATCTAGGAAAAAGCCCGTCTTTTGGCCATTTACAACATCGACTGTATACTTAATTCCGTTTTCTACTACCGGGGCATTTGTATCAAACTCTTCTCCGATAAATCCTTTGCGCGGCTCAAGTCCCTCCTTCTTTCTGACAGGGGCGTCAGATCGTTCGTACACGCCTTTTATAACGATACCATCCTCAGCCATTACTTTCTTTAGGATATCGACTATTCTCTCTTTAAATCTGTCCATTCCGAGGGCCAGGCACTCAACCACAAGGACATCTGCGTACTTATCTACCACAAGTCCGGGAAGCCAATCGGCCTCACCAAAGATCACTCTGCAGCAGTTAAGATCTCCGGCATGCATAACGGTTTTACGGTATTCCCAGGCGTTATTTACGCGCATCCTGAGGAAATCGTCTGTAATTTCCTGCTCCGGATTACGGGTAAGCATCCGGATCCTTATCTTGGAATTCTGGTTTATAAATCCGCGCCCCATTTTATATCCGTCAAAATCATGGACCTCCACAACATCTCCGTTTTTGAAATGTCCCATGATGGTATCTATTTCATTGTCGTATATCCAGGCTCCGCCTGCTTTGATTGTGCGTCCCTCGCCTTTTTTCAGCGTAACTATAGGTTCACTCATATTATTCCTCTTACTCTTTTATGCCTTTGATTATTCCTAAGATTTTATTTCTTTTTTTGAAGAGGATGGAGGCTTCCGTCAGGGTTCTTTACCTTTATTGAGCCAAGCTGGGCAGCCAGATTGCCCTTAACGCTGTCTATGTACTCTCTGCGCAGAACTGCTTGCTCAGCCTTTTCTTCCTCGGTAAGTCCTTCGGATTTTTGTTTATGCGCAAGCTCGTTGATGCGCTTTATTCTTTCGTCCATGTTCATGTCTGTTTCCTCTATCGATACTGTATATATCGGTACTATTCTTTTTCCTTTTTGATAAATTCTATTTTATTATATCTGACAAGGCCCTCTGTTTCAATAAATCCACGTTAAAAGAGCCAAATATAATGCTATTATACTTGACTTTTCCCTCGGATTTCTATATCATTTAGTAGTTGACGGGGCATGGCTCAGCTTGGTAGAGCGCTACGTTCGGGACGTAGAGGTCGCGTGTTCGAATCACGTTGCCCCGACTTTTTAATCCAAATAAACAAGGCCGGTCATAGAATCATTTTTCTATGACCGGCCTGTTTTTATATTGAATGGTAGTACCAATCAACTTATATCTTCCGGTAAACCTCTTGATTTTATTGGACACCTTGTTCCTATTTGCTTCATCTGCGGTACAATGTTCTTTCCCATACCAAACTAAAAAATTTATATCCTCAGATTCATGCGACACTGTCGCACAAATCCAAGGATATTTTAATAGAATATCCAACAAAAATTTAGTAGCTGTCAATCTAGACCTTTATTATAAAGCTCTTTTAACTTTTTAACTTCCTGCTCTCTACCTATCATTTTGTTGCCCCTTTATTGTTGATTCTCAGCCTCTATCGCAGATTATAAGCGCTTACGGGCTGAAAATCAACAATTTGTACATAAATCCCTGACATAATAAATAGATATTTTTTCAAAAAATATATCGGCAAATTCGATGCTTTTTTGCCGATGTGTGTCGTAATGTGAATTTTCTCTGTATCTTTAATCGTTCGTAATGCAAAAACTTTCCTCGGAAGAAAATATTTACTTTACTACTAATACTAATAGTGTATTATAATTATTATCATACCCCTATACAATGAAGCCATAACAAGCAGTAATCAGGAGGCTTCATATGAAACAGGACAGTATTTCATACAAAACAATTATATGCGACAGCAATTACAGAAAGCTTATACTCTCCGGAATGATCGACCGCTTCGGTGATTCCGTAGATGCCCTGGCTTTTACATGGCTGGTATATCAGATAACCCACAATGCTATGTGGTCTGCTATCGTCTTTGCGTTAAATACCCTACCAAATGTGATAATCCAGCCCTTTGCGGGAGCTGTAGTCGAGAGACGAAACAAGAAAAATGTGATCATAGCCGCTTATATTTTAAGAGCCCTGGTGATTTCAATATTTGCGATCCTCTATTCCCTTGGACTTGTGAATGCACCTATAATGGCGGTACTCACTCTGATCATTACCACAATTGAATCCTTTAGCCTCCCTGCAAGTTCAGCCTTTACAGCCCAGGTTGTAAAAAAGGAACATCTTACCTGCGGAATGAGCCTTTCAAAAATGCTCACCGGCGCAGCGGCTCTTGTGGGAACTGGGATCGCCGGAGTAATCATTGCAGCATGGGGAGCAGTCCCTGCAATGATCATCGATATATCTACATTTATCATTGCTGCGGTTCTTATCCTTTTGATGAAGAATCCAACCCACTCAAATAACGAAGCAGAAAACGGGGCTACGGAAATACCTGAAACTCCCGTCAATGCCAAAGGTACCGAAAGCTTTGGTCAGCTTTTTTCAGACGGAATAAAATATGTTGTAAAAACACCGGTAGTCAGGAACTTCTGCATTTTATGTGTAGCACTTAACTTTATGCTGGTTCCCATCAACGCCCTTCAGGCACCTATTGCCGAAGAAATATTTAAAATGGGCGGCGAACTCCTAAGCTTTGCAGGAGTGTTCGCATCTCTCGGCGGCATCGCAGGAGCAGCATTTTTACCTATGCTCTCCAAAAAGCTTAGCCCCTTACAAACCGTCTGCCTCGGAACGGGTATACTCGGCGTCGGCCTTGCAGGAATCGCCATGGGCGGGGTCATAAGCGGAAAAGCGATCCTTTGTTACATTCTCGTCAGCGCTTGCTTCTTTACAATGGTATTTTCCGCCACTCTTATTGGTGGCGTTATCGGAATTCAGTTTATGAAATCTGTGGAAAGCGACTATATGGCCAGAGCGTCCGCTGTATTTAACGCATTTGCCACAGCAGCAATGCCGCTGGGTTCCTTACTTGTCAGCGTACTTGTATCCCGCATAGCAACAGACAAGATCATATTGATCGGAGCATTATTTGCCGGAATTGTTTTGGTTTTGACACTGGTCACAAGACCGGCTTTAGGTAAAAGAGAGGAAATAGTCAATGCAGCTTAGTCTAAACGAAAACATAAAGAAATATCGAAAAGAGATGGGACTGACCCAGGAAGAACTAGCAGAAGCCTTCGGAATAACAATAGGCGCGGTTTCAAAATGGGAAAGCGGTATAACCATCCCCGACATCATGACTTTGATAGAGCTGGCGGATTTTTTCAGTATTTCCGTAGATGTACTTCTCGGTTACAGCGTATCCTCAAAAAATGTGGAAGATATTATTCAGAACATAAATAATCTCCTAAAATCTCACAAATATGAGGAAGCAATTTCCGAATCGGACAAAGCTTTGGTGAGATATCCGACGAATTTTAAAGTAATACTGGAGAGTGCAAAAACCTACAATATCGTTACAGCTGCCTGCGCGTATAAAAAGCATCTTGATAAAACCATCGAACTGTATGAATCCGCACTCCGCTTAATATCTCAAAACACCGACCCTGATATTGATGAGTTTTCAATCAGACTTTGTATTGCCGAGCTTAAGAGCCAAAACAACCCCGAAGAAGCCCTTGAGGAATTTAAAAAAATCAATTACATGGGAATTGCAGATTTAAGCATCGCACGGATACTGATGGATTTAGACAGATATGAAGAATCCATGGACAGATTCACAAGAGTTCTTGTCTCTATTCTCATAAAGAGTTTGCAGTACTCAAGTTCCATGGCTATAGCACTTGTTAAGACGGATAAAAAGTCAAACCTCCGGGAAGCACGGGATCTTCTCGACTGGTGTATTAAGATATACGAATCCACAACTGACGGTAATATCAGCTATCTTACCAAGATGCTGGCAGTTTTAATGACTGTTAAAGCAATGACCCTCTCTTGCCTTGAAGATTATGAAAACATGCGTCTATGCTTAGACAATGCTTATAAACTTGCTGTTCAATTCGATAAAGCACCGGGCAACGATATTGCGGGGAAAATACACTTTTGGCATGCCGCAGATGATTATAAGCCTCTGATATACGATGAACTGGGAGTAAGCGCCGTTCAGAGTATAGATGCCCTGTTCTCGCAGGAGCCCCATCCCACCAAGCCTATGCCCGAGAAAATCATTAAAAAAATAGAGCCCGCAGAAAAGTACTGGAATGAGATAAAATCAAAGTAAAAGGAGAATGCGGTCATAGAATCATTTTTCTATGACCGGCCTGTTTTTATATTGAATGGTAGTACCAATCAACTTATATCTTCCGGTAAACCTCTTGATTTTATTGGAC
>CADATP010000030.1 GCA_902790935.1 uncultured Lachnospiraceae bacterium
GACTATGAACCCCCAACCCCGTCCCCCTGTGTCATTTTTGCGGTTAGGCGATTTTCCAGCTTACCGCTTTCTTTCGACCGGAGACAAAGTTTTTATAGATTCCTTCTTCTTTCATAAGGTCTTCGTGCTTACCTTTCTGCACAATCTTACCCTTGTCGATAACAATGATCTGGTCCGCATTTTTTACGGTTTTAAGCCTGTGTGCGATCATTATTATAGTCTTTTCCTTTGTAAGATTTGAAATTGCTTCGGTAAGTTCTTTCTCATTTTCAGGATCGATATTTGCCGTAGCTTCATCAAGGATTATGATAGGCGCATCCTTCATGATTGCTCTCGCGATGGCGATCCTTTGCTTTTCGCCGCCACTTAACGAGGCCCCGCCTTCTCCTACAACGGTTTCATATCCGTCAGGAAGCGCTTCGATAAATTCATGGCACCTTGCCAGCTTTGCTGCCGCGATCACCTCGTCCATCGTTGCCTCGGGTTTTCCGAATCTGATATTGTTGGCTATCGTATCTTCAAAAAGATATACTCTCTGGAATACGAAACTGAAATTCTCCATAAGCGAATCGAAGCTGTATTCCCTGACATCCTTTCCGCCGAGCGTAACCTTTCCCTCCTGCACGTCCCAAAATCTAGCTATAAGCGAAGTGATGGTTGTCTTTCCTCCTCCGGAAGGTCCGACTATTGCCGTTGTTGTATTCTCCTTGATATCAAGAGTCACATCGTCAATGATCTTTCTGTTTTCGTATGCAAAGCTTACATGCTCAAGGTGAATATCTCTGTTTTCAGGCTTTATATCAGCTCCGTCTATATCCATCTGAGGTACGGATAAAATCTCATTTGCAAGATCGACTCCTTTTCCGATCACGCGTAAAAGGGCCGTATATATTCCTGCAGAATCAAGAGATTCAAATATCATAAAGGAGCAAAGAAGCATGGTAATAAGGTAGTTAAGTTCCATACTTCCGTTAAAGTAAAAGAGAAGAGACGCTCCGGCGATCACAACGCCTGACATTTTACAAACAAGCATCTGAAATCCTACAGCCGGGATTGCGGTGGTTTCTGCTTTGATATCAGCATTTTTCTTTCTTTCTACGCTTGAAGAAACTTTTGATGCACCTCGTGCAAAAATATTGTAGTTTCTGATCTCAGCGATACCCTGAATATACTCGAGGATGACACCTACCATCTCTTTATCGGCTTCAATCTTTTCTCCCGCCACCTTTGATATCCGTCGGTTAGTGATTGTATTTACGACCATAAACAAAGCTATGCATGACAGACTTATAAGACCGATCCGATAATCAAATACAAACATGCCGGCAGCGATCACAGCTGTTGTGATACTGCCCTGAAGTACCATCATGATGGCTCTTGTTGCAATATCACTCATCTGTTCAAGGGTATTGGTTGCAACCGACGTAATGTGTCCGAGACTTGTATCGTTGAAATATCCCATAGGAAGATATCTTAGGTGCTCACCTATCTCAATACGTTTTTGAGCGCAAGTATCATATCCACCCTCTGTCTGTTTCATGTGTGAGAATCGGTTTACGACCATCTTTCCGATAGTACTTACGAGCATAAATCCGATCACGGTTATAAAGGTTTTTGCATTTATCTCCCCGTTTAAAACCGCTGTGATTGCAAAGAAAGCAGCAGGTATTTTAAAGCTTCCGAAAAGCGCATCCAAAACGCCGAGTGCTACCGCGCCGTAAAACTTTTTTCTGTTCTTTTCGTTGCAAAAGTCAAAGAACTTTTTTAACATCTTAAGCATATTTTGCCTCCTTTGCGGTAACCGTTTCTGCTTTATCTTCCGCTTCATCTTTTGACATTTTATGAGCTTCCCACATTTTCTTATACAGCATGCAACCGCCTAAGAGCTCTTCGTGGGTTCCGCTTGCTTCAAGATTGCCGTCATTTATAACAAATATCCTGTCAGCGGTCTGAATCGTTGAGAGTCTGTGGGCAATTACAATAAGTGTCCTTCCCTGTATAAGGCGCGCTACGCTTTCCTGTACCAGAGCCTCATTTTCGGGATCTGTGTACGCGGTAGCCTCGTCCATAATAACCACCGGTGCGTCTTTAAGCATAGCTCTTGCAATGCAGATTCTCTGTCTTTCGCCGCCTGATAAGTGTCCCCCGGCGCCTCCTACCTGAGTATCATATCCATTTTCAAGCCCCATGATAAATTCGTGGCAGCCGCAGGCTTTTGCGGCATTTATTACGTCCTCATCGCTTGCCCCTTTCTTTCCGAGCCTGATATTGTCCATAACAGACATATCAAAGAGGAAATTGTCCTGGGCCACGTAGGCAATCTGTCCCATGTAATAATCAAGCGGAAGTTTTCTTATATCCACACCGCCGTATGTGATCTGTCCCTCATTAACATCCCAAAGCGAATCGATAAGCCTTGCGATCGTACTCTTTCCTGAGCCGGAAGGACCAACAATCGCATTAACTTCACCCTGCTTTATCTCCATATTGATACCATGGAGAACCTCTTTATCCTTGTAGGTAAACCTGACGTCCTTTAAAACGATATCTGATCCCTGAGGTTTTTCTTTAATCTCAGAGGGTCTTTCCATGTCCTCTCTCTCAAGTATTTCCGTTACCTCTCCAAATATTGTTTTCATCTTTGCCATATCATCAACATATGAAAAGGCTACAAGAAGAGGTGCAATGAGTCCGGCTGAGAGAATGATACATGTTATAAAGCTTTCAGGCGAAATGCTGCCATTTTTTACAAGGACCAGTCCAATCGGCAAAACTCCAAGGAATGTTGCGGGCATAAAAGACATCATTCCTGCCTGGAACCAGATGCACTTTCTCATCCACTTTATAAAACAGTCCGCACCTTCTCTTGCGGCGTTTACAAACTTTTCGTAGGAACTTCCCGTTTTTCCGAAAGCCTTTATAACCTCAATTCCGTTGATATACTCAACTGCGGTATCGTTAAGGTATTTTGTTTTTTGAATCGTTACTTCAAACTCACCCTTACTCCGTGCCATCATACCGGATGCAAAGATAAGTCCGATCACTGCTGAAAGCAGATTTCCAAGTCCAAGTCTCCAGTCAATGGTCATGATATAAACAAACATAACGATGGGCAGAATAATATTTGCGGTAAACTCAGGAATAATATGCGCCAGCGTAGTCTCCATGGAATCGATTCGCTCTACGATTATGTTCTTGTAGCTTCCGCTGTTGTCATCAAGCACCGATCCCAGTGGAATCCTTGATAGCTTGTCGCAGACCTGCGTTCTTATTCCGCCAAGTACATTAAATGTAGCAACATGTGAAAGAGTAGTAGACAGGTTATGCAATACTATCCTGATGAGCCAGGCAACTGCCATCATCACCACCTGCGTTATGTAATAACCCGGTTCTCTAACTCCATCAATCAGTTTTTCTACGATATCAGCTATGATAAGGTAGGGGATAAAGGATGCCGCTACGCCGAATAGTGCCAGCGTTACACTTCCGCCGAAGTATCCCTTCTTCCTTCCGGCAAATTCCAGCACCCATGACAAAATTCCTTTCTTCTTCATGTTTCTTTCTCCTTTATTTTTGACACAGGGGGACGGGGTTGCTGTGTCATTTTTTCGCATTATTGCATCTTTACTGCAGTAATTTTACCTGCCGTACTTTAGTTATTTCTACCTTTGGTTAGTTTTGCCTAATCTATGGTTTAAAAATTTGCCCCTACCTCGAGGGGCAGATAGATTATATTCCAAGCCATTCTTTCCATGCAGGATTGTAGAATTCCTCCAAGGTTTTTGCATATTGAAGTGCCTCTTCTCTGTTTAGACCGTGTGTTATCGGCATAAACATCGCTTCAACAAATGATGTTAAAAGCAGGTGAAAATCCCTGGGATTGGTTTTTTTTATCTTATAGCCTTTCTCCTTAAGAAGATCCATATATCTGTATGTAACGTCTTCTTCGAGCTTGGCAACCCGATGGACAAAGTCTTCATATCTCGTTCCCGAAGCTTTAAGAATAATAAGCTTAAACTCATCGAGATGATCATAAATATATGTCATAGCACGAACCGCTTCACTCTTACTCTCCCAGTCAAAGCGCTCACCTTGAAGTTCGGATGGATCAGTATTATCAAAATACTCACTCTCGATCATATGATACAGATCGTAGAAACCGTTCATAGCAGGTTCTACGAGAGATGAAAACATTTCATCCTTGTTTTTAAAATGCTTGTAGAGACCGCTGACCTGAATCCCCGCATTTGCCGCGATCCGGCGAAGAGATGCATCACTGTAGCCATACTCCATAAATTCCGCTTTAGCAGCTTCTATTATTCGATTATGGCTGTCAGTCTTATCTTTTGGCATAACTTCTCCAATCGGGTCAAAGGTATAAATTGTCATGCAAAAAGAGAACGGTGTTCTCCAACGTTCTTTAGTGTACACTGTTCTCTAACCATTGTCAAGCATATATTTTGACACAGGGGGACGGGGTTGGGGGTTCATAGTCAGAATAATCTCAGAATTGTCTGACTATGAACCCCCAACCCCGTCCCCCTGTGTCATTTTTTATACACCCGCAAGTTCGTTTAAAACTTCGCCTGCTATGATAAGGCCTACAACAGAAGGCACGAAAGCCACAGATCCCGGTATATCCCTACGCTGGGTACACTTTCTCGCTGTTCCCGGAGGGCATACGCAGTTTGTTCTGCAACTGATCGATAGATCTTCGTAAGGTCTTATTGGTTTTTCTTTAGAATAAACAACCTTTAAAGATTTTATCCCCCTTTTCTTACATTCGTGTCTCATCACCTTTGCAAGAGGGCAAACCGATGTCTTGTATATATCAGCCACTTCAAACATCGCAGGATTAAGCTTGTTTCCCGCTCCCATAGAAGATATAACGGGTACTCCCGCTTCTTTTGCCTTTTCTATGATTGCAAGTTTACCGGTTACAGTATCAATAGCGTCCACCACATAATCATACTCATTAAAATCAAACTGATCCTGAGTCTCCGGCAAAAAGAAGGTTTTATGAGCCGTAACAAGGCAGTCAGGGTTAATATCATGAACGCGTTCTGCTGCAACATCTACCTTATACTGTCCGATTGTTTTTCTCGTTGCGATGATCTGGCGGTTGATATTTGTAAGACAAACCTTATCATCATCGATCAGGTCAAGGGCGCCGATCCCGCTTCTTGCCAGGGCCTCTACAACATACCCGCCGACACCGCCTATTCCGAATACTGCAACGCGGGCCGAAGCGAGCTTTTTCATAGCCTCCTCACCGTATAATAATTGTGTTCTTGAAAACTGATTAAGCATTGTAATTTAAGTCCTTTATACTGCAAAAAATGAACCCCCAACCCCGTCCCCCTGTGTCAAAACTTAAAGGGGGATATAGCCGCTTTTTTCGACGATCTCCTGTCCTTTTTCGGAGAGGCAAAAGTCTATAACGGATTGAATATTCGGGTTTTCGTTGTCCTTTAAATAGATTGCATAAAAGCAGCTGCTTAAAGGATAATTGCCGTTGGCGATGTTTTCGGCATCCGGATAATATCCGCCAACAGAAAGCATTTTAACATCAGGATTTTTATTTATCCCGTCAACGTAATATCTGAAGGAAAAACCTATCGCTTTTCCAAAAAGAGCCCCATAAAGCTTTTTTACAGGCTTTTCATCTCCCATAAATCCGAGGAAAGAAGTCTGGCTTCCGCTTCCTTCGTTTCTTTGAACCGCATCAATGGGCGCATCTTCTCCTCCAAACTGCGACCAATTGGTGTATTTTCCTGCATAAATCCCCCTTATTTCCTCAGCCGACAAATCTGATACCGGATTATCTTTCCCTACGATGAACACAAAAGCCTCGTAACCGATGGGTACCATCACGAATTCTTTTCCGTTATCCTTAGCGTAGCTTAGCTGCCCCTCAGACGGCTTTGCGCAAAAGATGATATCCGCGTCTCCGTCCACAAGCGCCTTGTAGGAGCCTCTTGTGTTTGTGTATCTAAGGCTGCTTCCGGCTGCATACTCGCCTCCGTCAAAGATTATACTCTCCTCGGGATAAAGCGCTTCGGCTACGGATGAAAATATGGGTAACAGCGCCGCCGCTCCGTCAAGAACCGGAATATCTTCCTCTATCTTATAATCAGAGCTGACATGCACAAGCTGCGAGCCTTCATCAAAAGGCAAAAACTTTGAAACCTCAATTGACTGCCCCTTCATCTCGGCGCTTCGTCTGTCTACATATCTTGATGTGAATACATTAAATAAAAAAATATCAATAAGAATAAAAAAGCCTGCCAGGCCAAAAACCATGGCAAGCTGTTTAAATAGTTTCATCTTCTTACCCCCTGTTTGCGATATACGAAATTATCGAACAATCCTTGTATAAATAAACAGTAAAAGCAAGAAGCAGGAGCATACTAAGGATTCCAAGGCAGGTTACTATTCCCAGTACCCTGTAAAAAACCTTATCTTTCATATTTTTACCTCAGGCCAAAGTTTCTTTACATATTTTCGATGGCAAGCAATATAAGAATAAAGAAGCCTACAACAGTCAAAATAAATGTCCCGGATACAGCACCGGCAACAATAAGATGTATTCTTCTTCTGATAGTCATTTTCGCATTGCTCTTATCCCTTGTAAGGTAAAGTACAAGGGCAACTACAAACCATGCAATAAAAACGATAATAGGTAAGAAAAACAGAAAACCTGAACCCATAATTATACCCCCCGGGATTAAATCTGATAAAAGCCTACTTTCTTGTATACCTTGCGAAGTGTCTTATTGGCAATATATGAAGCCTTTTCTGCACCTTTCCTATAAACGTCCTCTAAGTATGCCTTGTCGGCGATAAGACGGTTTGCCTCTTCTCTGATGGGAGTAAGTGCCTCAACAACGGCATCTCCTACAGCGGGCTTAAATACGCCGTATCCCTGGCCTTCGAATTCTTTCTCGATCTCGTCGTAGCTCTTGCCGGTAATAGTAGCGTAGATGTTCATAAGGTTAGCTACTCCGGGCTTGTTCTCTTTATCGAAATGTACGCATCTTTCCATATCGGAATCAGTTACGGCGCGCTTGAACTTTCTGCGGATATCATCAGGGCTGTCCATAAGGAATACACATCCGTTAGGATCTGACTTTGACATCTTGCTTCCGGGAGTATTAAGACCATAAATACGGGCTCCCACCTTGCTGATATAGGGCTCCGGAATACGGAATACATCTCCGTAGATGTTGTTGAATCTCTCAGCGATATTTCTGCAAAGCTCAACATGCTGCTTCTGGTCCTCACCAACGGGTACGTAGTGAGGCTGATAAAGAAGGATATCCGCTGCCATAAGAGAAGGATAGGTAAAAAGTCCGGCATTGATGTTATCCTTATGCTTCTCGGACTTATCCTTAAACTGTGTCATACGGCTGAGCTCACCGAACATTGTATAGCAGTCGAGAACCCATCCGAGCTGTGCGTGAGCGGGTACATGGGACTGAAGGAAAAGGGTATTCTTTTCGGGATCGAGTCCGCAGGCAATATAAAGAGCAAGCATCTCAATCGAGCGTCTTCTAAGTTCCTTGGGATCTTGTCTTACTGTAATTGTATGTAAGTCTGCCATAAAGTAATAGCAGTCAAATTCATTAACACGATCGGCCCAGTTTTTAATCGCTCCAAGATAATTTCCAAGATGAAGGTCTCCGCTTGGCTGGATTCCCGAGAGCATGATTTTCTTTTCTGTTTCCATCGTATGTAATCTCCTTAAAAATGCTATTTGATGAGCCAAAACGCCCATTTCAAAAAGTATATCATATCTTCCCCACGGAAAAAAGCCATTTAGTCAAAATCACAAAAAATTAGTATAAATGCTTTGATTATTTGAACAATTCTGATAATATATAAATTGTACAATCAATTGTACGAATATTCTTTTTTTCTTTGGGGGTACTTATGAATCAAGTCCAGACAAAAACCATCAAATCCACAAGCAGCATCAAGACAAAACTCATAGCCGTCATGGTAGCGGTTGCGGCAGTTCCACTGCTTATCTCCATCATGATCAGTTTCAGGACATCAACATCGAGAGCCAAAAACGATGCCCTTGAAATACTGGAATCGCAGGCAAAGCTTATTGAACAGGAATACACCGATGACATCAATAAAAACATCATAGCGCTCCAAACTTTTGCGAATACAAAAAGCACTCAGGAATTCATGGCAGAACATTGGAACGATACCGAAGTTATTACGGAAGCCAGAATACTTAAGGAACTGGAAAAACTTAACAACTATATTGATGACGGCAACTCCAGCATAGTTCTTTCCTCCTCAAAGGGCGATGCAATAATAAGAACCGATGGTAACGAGGGAAACAACATCTATGACAGAGACTATTTTCAGGAATGTATAACCACAGGTAAACCGGCCATATCGAACATCATTACATCACAGACCACCGGAAACCGGGTTCAGAATATAATAATTCCTATTTACGATAAATCGGGTGTAACCGTAATAGGAACCATTCACAGAAGTTACAACCTTGATAACATGCACGACTTTCTGGCGGAAAATATATCCGACGGATATATTGTTGACAGGAACGGTATTGTTGCGGCTCATGCACAGTTCGCCATAAGCCCGGAGGACGAGCCCCTTGATATGAGTGATTCCGGATTTATGAGTTCAACCGAGTCATCAGGGCTTGAAACCATGTTTTTTGATGGTGTCAAGACATATACCGCATGGGTAAGAGAACCTGTTTCAGGTTATATAGTTACCGTCTCAAGAAGCGATAAAGAAGTAATGTCAACAGCAAAACAAGCTGCGATGACAGTAGTGATCATAGGGTTTGTTCTTGTTTTGGCGGCAATAATCATTTCGCTCCTGATGGCAAACCAATTTACCAAACCCATCGAAGCCGTCAGCAGATCGCTGGCCGCCCTTGCGGAAGGTCGTTTTGTGAAGGAAAAAAAGTATGAACACCGAAAAGATGAGTTCGGCAAAATGTCCAGGGCTACCAATTCGGTTATCACAACTCTTTCAAGTATTGTGTCAGGAATTAAAGAATCTTCAAACGGAGTGAAAAAATCTTCCGAGGATCTTTCCGATATGGCAGACCAGATATCCCAGACTGCTGAAGATGTTTCAAATGCAGTTCAGGAAATTGCAACCGGTGCAACGCAGCAAGCTGAGGAAATACAAAACGCCACAGAAAATGCTTCAATGATCGGGGATGCTGTTGAGGATGTCAAATCTTCAGCTGCAAACCTTACCGGACTTGCCGACAAAATGAAGCTTGCATCTGAAGTTTCCGGTAAATCACTTGAAGACCTGCAGTCATCATCCACACACATGACAGTGAAAATCGATGAGATATCAAGTGCAATCCGCTCTACGCAGGATGCGGTTAACACCATCAGCGAGAAAGTAGCCGGGATCACATCTATCGCAACTCAAACAAATCTTTTATCGCTCAATGCATCAATTGAAGCAGCCCGTGCGGGTGATGCAGGCAGAGGCTTTGCGGTTGTTGCGGAAGAAATCGGAAAACTTGCAGACAGTTCAAAGCTCATGGCTGATGAGATCAAAAAAGAAATGGATGCTCTTCTATTGCAGTCCAATGCGGCAGTTGTTGCTGCCGATGAAGTAAGACAGGGTAACGGCGAACAGCAGATTGCCCTGTCGGAAACCCTTGAAGCGGTTACAGGCATGATAAGCGATATCAGAAGCACTATAGAAGGCGTAGTTAACATTTCAAAAGGTGCCGATACTTGCGATACTTCCAAGAATGCTGTTGTTGATATTGTAAGCTCACTCTCCGCCATATCTCAGGAAAATGCTGCATCCTCAGAGGAAACCGGAGCTTCCATGGAAGAGCTTTCCGCTACCGTTACCACCCTTGCCGCAGCTGCAAACGACCTTAAAGACATCGCAGCGCAGCTGAGCGAAAAAATCGCCTTCTTCAAAGAAGAGGCATAAACACAAACTCAGATCCTGTATTAATGTAAATATATATATCAAATGAGCTCAGGTTATACGCCTGAGCTCATTTTGTAAAACAAATGAATTTTTTTATTACTAAATAAATAGAGTTACGCGAGGGCCATTTCCGGCCCTCGTATTTAATTATTTGGTTATTCTGTAACTGCTTCAGCTACTTTCTGAGCTACAGCTTCCTTAGCTGCCACGCCGTCAAGTCCTGTAACATTCACATTGTGATTTACCTTTGCATCATAGGTCTGTGCCTTCATAACCTCGGTAAGATCAAATCCGGTAGTCTCCTTTACGGACTCAATAACCTTTGAAAGTACTGCGGGGGTATATCCGCCGACGCTTGCTACGCCGCCTTCTCCGTTTCCGGAATCAATAACTGTAACCTTGTCGATAGCGGAGATGGGCTGTGCGATAGCCTTTGCAATCTCAGGAAGCTGATTAATGATCATCTCTGTAATAGCGGCATTGTTGTACTTTGCGTACGCCTCTGCCTTCTTTTCCATAGCCTGTGCTTCCGCAATACCCTTTGCTTCGATAGCTTCCGCTTCCGCACGTCCTACGGCTGCGATACCTTCTGCCTCTTTCTGCTTTGCATAGATTGCAGCGTCCGCCTGTGCCTTAACAGCTTCGGCTTTCTTTTCCTGCTCGTATTTTGCGGCGTCGGCTTCACGCTGTCTCTCGATCATAGCAGCTTCCGCTTCCTGCTGACGACGATACTTCTCAGCTTCTGCTTTCTTTCTGATCTCTGCGGTAAGTGCCTGCTCGGCAACCTGCGCTTCCTTAGCCTTCAGCTCAACTTCGCGCTCCTGACGGGCGATGTCGGCATTGGTACGGGTAACCTCGATAGTCTTTCTCTGCTCTTCCTGCTGAATCTCGTATGCAGCGTCTGCAGCAGCCTTCTTGGTATCCGACTCTCTCTTAAGTTCAGCCTTCTGAATAGCAAGGTCGTTCTGCTTCTTAGCGATCTCTGTCTGGGAAAGAACCTCTGCATCGTTGGCATCCTTGTCAGCCTGCGCCTGAGCAACCTTGATATCTCTCTCGGACTCTGCTCTTGAAATAGCAGCTGCCTTCTGGATACGAACTACGTTATCAACACCGAGGTTTTCAATAACATGATTGTTGTCGGTGAAGTTCTGTACGTTGAAGGATGTGATCACAAGACCCATAGCCGCAAGATCGGGATCCGCATTCTCCTTAACGAGAAGTGCAAATTTCTGACGGTCTGAAACCATCTCCTCGAGTCTCATCTTACCTACGATCTCACGCACATTACCTTCAAGTACTTCTCTTGCTACGGCTGCGATATACTCCGGCTTCTTGTTAAGGAAGTTCTTTGCAGCCAGCTTGATAAGATCCGGCGTATGTCCAACCTGTACGTTTACGGTAGCATCAACATTGATATTGATGTAGTCCGCTGTAGGAACCGCGCTTGATGTCTTAACATCGATGGGAATCAGCTGAAGCTTTAAGACATCCTTTTTCTCAAGGAAAGGAATCTTAACTCCGCTTCGTCCGATGAGGATCCTGGGCTGCTTGTGAAGTCCTGTGATGATAAACGCCTCGTCTGTCGAAGCTTTCACATAGCCTGCCAGCATGATGATCAAAAGAATGATTGCAGCAATTCCGATTAAAATGTATTTTAGCATATTACCCTCCTTCTGCAGCGACCTGTTTTCGCTTGCCTGTAACCAAAGGATAGCACGGCCGCTTCTTTTATTAAATCACAAAAAAGGCGAAATAGAAATCTCTATTTCGCCATATATTTGCAATATAAATTTGTTGATATTTACGTGACTGAGTAATTCATATGTTTATTCCTCAGCGTCGCGCAGCCGCTCTTCGCGGATTGCTTCTATCGCGGCCATCTCACTAAGTGCTCTTTCAAAGTCATAGGTCACTTTAAGATCCGGATTGGCAAACAGTGCATCCTGCGCCGTTTTCAACAGGCTGCGGGCTTTCACAAAATCTTCGCCTAAAAACTCGTCACGGCAGATGTTTGCCATCTCAATCAGGATATCTATGCTTCTTTCAGTCTCTTTGTCTCCTGCCTGCCTTTTTTCTATGTGATAAAGTATTTTCAGCAGATTGTACGCTTCATATCCGCAAAAATAGTGTTCAAGCGCATTAACGACCCATAAGAGTTCTTTAATCTCCGGATCTTCATAATTCTTTTCCGGACTGTAGTTTTTTATGAATTCATCATACTCTTCTTTGGCTAGTTTTTCTTCGCGTTCTTCCTGTTCGCAATGCTCCTCAGCCCTCAGGTCCTCTTCCCTGCTGAACTCTTTTCCAGCTTCGCTTTCAATGAAGTCATTCCAGTCTATTACATACTCAAGATGGGAGAGCATCTCGTCAATATCACTGTCTCCGGAGTCTTTCATTTCCGGCATTTTCTCTCTAAGCCAGGAAAGCAGCTCATAATCCTCTTCCCAGGTACAGTTCCACAGGCCGTATATGTATTTGAAAACTTTCTTTTCTTCAGGCTGATACTTGCTTTTTACCAGTTCAAAGACAGACTTTGCATCTTCTTCGAATGCATCATCCTTCAAATAACGGCACTGAATACCTATCCACTCTTTCTTCTGGTACAGAACCCGCCAGTCGTCAGGCGGATACACCTCCTCCAGATGCCTGAGAGCTTTTTCCGAGTAGCGTATGTAGGCATCAAAACTAGGTGCGCTGCTTATTATTCTGTCCCTTTCGTAATAGTCATCAGCTATGCGAACTTCTGTTTCTGCAAGTTTTTCTGCGCCGATGTTAAGAAGCTCAGCGTACTTTTCCATTATGTTGCAGGCTCCGGTAAGGAGTCTGACGGCTTCTTTGTATTTTCCCCAGATGTCGGAGCTTTCGTATTCGCCTGCAAGTTTTTCTGCTTCGGCTAATGCCTCCGAAACAAAATCACCATTGGTTATAACAGGATTCTTTTTGGAGTTTTGTTCGCATGCTGCAGCAAATTCTTCAAAATCAGAAAGGAGTGCCCGCATTATCCCGGCTCTGATGTTTAAAGGATTCTCAGGGTTCTTAGCCGCGTTTAACAAAAATCTGTATGCGGTTTCCGATATTTTAAGGAGCTCCGAGATTTCGGTAACTTTACGGATGGCGCTTCTGAAGGTGTTGTGGATCTTAAAGCTGTCATCTATTATTTCTACAAAGGAGTGCTCTTTTACCTGCTTGATATTCATCCGGACATAGAGTTCGTATGGTTCGTCAGATATTACGTTGGTATAAACGTATCTGACCATATCATCCGTCCATACTCTTGGCAGGGAGCACAGAAACTCCATTGTCTTGCAGGTTTCATGACTCATGCCTTTAAGGTATCTGGTGGCAAGTTCCTCCGCATCCATTCCAAAATCGTCTATCACCTCAGCGTTGCCCCGCTCAAATATTTCGAAGCACATGTCCATAAACACAGGGGTACCTCTGGTGAGTTCGTAGAGGCCTTTGATAAGTTCTTCGCTCATCATCTGCAGGTTTGAATTTTTTGCTTTCAGGAAGTACTCTCTTGCATCGGTGATGGACAGATTGCCCAGCAAGTGGGTGTCTTCCTGAGGGATGACGTTCTCTCCCCACCTAAGCTTTTCTCTGCCGGCAATAACCCACAGAACGTTGGGGAGCCTTTCAACAAGGCCGGGATTGTTGTCTGTTCCTGTTCCGCTAAGCCACAGATCCTGTATGCCGCTTTTGAGATCATTTACCAGCATATCGCTCATGAATTCGTATGCATCAAGCATGATAACAAAGGGTTTGTCCGTGTTTTCAAGGGTTCTTATGCAGCAGGTGGCAAAATAGTCATCCAGTTTCTTTTCAATATCGCTTTCATCGCCGGAGCTGATGTAGTCTATTTCTTCTATGTAGCTTATGATCTGAGGGTCAGACTCTATGCGTTTTTTGGCGATTTTATCCTCTATCAGGTCGATGAGTTTTTCTCCCAGATAGCCGGCAGTATTGCCAAGCACCGGCATAAAATCCGTGCCAATAGTTAGTGCTCCCTTCACGGCTTCGGTGACTCTGGAGGCAACTATTCCAGTGCTGTCTTTCCTAAGTTTTGCTTCTATTTCTTCGTCGCTGAGTGCACTGTATTTCAGTAGTTTATAGTAGGCATAGTAAAAAAGGTAGAAATCCGCATCCGGAATCCTTTCCTCTATCTGCTTTGCAAGCGTGAAGAGGAGGGTTGCTTTGTCGCGGTTTTTCTCGCTCTCGAATGAATAGAGGATGGCGTTTGTGTTTTCTCTTTTATTTACCAGGTCCGTCAGGATTTTCTTAAGTAGCGCAGTCTTGCCTATTCCGCCAATGCCGTAAAAGTGTATTATGTCAAAACCGCCCGGTTCGGATTCCATTGCATCGTATTTTTCCCAGAAGGCCTTCTGGGGCTCAACTCTGTCAGTGAAAAGTTCCTCGGCTTTCATCACTGCGGTTTGAGGTTTAACTTTAACCTGTCTTGTCATGGGAGACCTCCGTGAGACAAATGGTGCACCCCCTGTCTCAGTTCTGTCAAATTTTACTGCTTCTGAATCTTCATGGTAAGGGCAATGCGCTTCTTTGCAGGCTCAACGCTCATGACCTGAACATCAACCACATCGCCGACGCTTACAGCTTCAAGGGGATGCTTGATGTAGCGGTCGCAGATCTGGGAAATATGGACCAGTCCGTCCTGGTGTACGCCGATATCTACGAATACGCCGAAGTCGATAACGTTTCTAACCGTTCCCTTAAGGATCATACCGGGCTTTAAGTCCTTCATCTCAAGGATGTCACTTCTAAGGATGGGCTTTGGCATATCCTCTCTAGGATCGCGGGCAGGCTTTTCAAGTTCCTTAAGGATATCCTTCAAGGTAAGCTCACCGATTTCAAGCTCTTTCGCAGTCTTAGCCTTATCCAGCTTACTCGCCATAAGCTTAAACATAGCATTTTCATTGGTGCCGGCTTTGCGGATATTTACAATCTGGCTCTTGTCAAATCCAAGCTTCTTTATAAGCTCTTCCGCAGCCTTGTAGCTCTCGGGATGCACACTGGTGGCATCAAGAGGGTTCTTACCATCAAGAATACGCATAAATCCTGCGCACTGTTCGTACGCCTTAGGTCCGAGCTTTGGAACCTTTAAAAGCTGAGCTCTGGATGTGAACTTTCCGTTTGCTTCGCGATATTCAACTATATTTTTCGCAATGGTCTTGCTGATACCTGAAATATATTCAAGTAGAGATACCGATGCGGTATTAAGATCTACGCCAACTGAGTTTACACAGTCTTCAACTACGCCCCCAAGGGTCTCTCCCAGCTTTTTCTGGTTCATATCGTGCTGATACTGGCCGACACCAATGGACTTGGGGTCGATCTTAACAAGCTCCGCAAGAGGATCCTGGAGACGTCTTGCGATTGATGCAGCGCTACGCTGTCCCACATCGAAATTAGGAAACTCTTCGGTAGCAAGCTTACTTGCAGAATATACCGAAGCTCCCGCCTCGTTAACTATAATATACTGAACAGGCTTATTTATCTCTTTAAGAAGTTCTACAATAACTGCTTCAGATTCTCTTGATGCGGTTCCGTTTCCTACGGAGATAAGTTCGACGTTGTATTTGCCAATGAGCTTTTTTAATTCTGCCTTTGCTTCGTTTACCTTGAACTGAGGTGCCGTGGGGTAAATAACCTTTGTATCAAGCACCTTTCCGGTAGGATCAACGATAGCAAGCTTGCATCCTGTTCTGAAAGCGGGATCCCATCCAAGAACGACTTTACCTGCGATGGGGGGCTGCATAAGAAGCTGTCGAAGGTTCTTTCCAAATACGCTGATCGCACCATCTTCGGCCTTTTCAGTCAGCATATTTCTGATCTCGCGCTCAATTGAGGGAGCGATCAGTCTGTTGTAGCTGTCTTCTATTGTTTCCTTTAAGATAGGCGTGGTTATGGGATTATCATTAACGATTATCTGCTTTTCAAGGTAACGGATTATCTGCTCTACAGGCGCTTCAATAGTTACTCCCAGAATTTTCTCCGCCTCTCCTCTGTTCACTGCAAGAACTCGGTGTCCTGCCATCTTCGCCACGGGCTCGGAGAAATGGTAGTAATTCTCATATACGCTCTCCGCCTTATCATCCTTTGCCTCAGATATGAGATTACCCTGTTTTGCGGTGATATCTCTGATATATGTTCTGTAATCGGCATCGTCTGAAATCTCTTCAGCGATGATATCCATAGCCCCTGCGATAGCATCCTGCGGAGTCTTGACCTCTTTTTCCTCGCTTACGTATTCTTCGGCAGTTTTTTCAAGGGGCTCCTTGGCATTTTGGAGTCTGATATAAAGAGCGAGAGGTCCAAGTCCCTTTTCTTTTGCTACGCTTGCTCTTGTCTTTCTCTTGGGTCTGTAGGGACGATAGAGGTCGTCTACGGCTGTAACGGTCTCCGCCGCGATGATCTTTGCTTTAAGTTCATCTGTAAGCTGGCCCTGCTCCTCAATGCTTGATAAAACCTGTGCCTTCTTTTCTTCGAGGTTACGAAGGTATTCAAGTCTCTCTCCGAGAGTTCTGAGCTGCTCATCATTAAGGGCACCTGTTGCCTCTTTACGGTATCTTGCGATAAAGGGAATTGTGCATCCCTCATCAATAAGCTTAACAGCCGCCTCAACCTGAGTCTTTTTGACTGACAGTTCTTTTGCTATTACTTCTGAAATGTCCATTAAATTCTCTCCTGGCAAATGTCTTTTTGCATAAAAAACAGAGCAGAGCACGGGAATCGAACCCGCCTCCTCGGCTTGGGAAGCCGATGTACTACCGATGTACTAGCCCTGCATCTTTATCCTATGATATTTTAATAAAATTCACCTTTTTGGTCAAGAAAAAAAGCCGGGTTATACCTTCTGCTTGGAATGACACAGGGGGACGGGGTTGGGGGTCATAATCAGAATAATCCTTAAATAATCTGACTATGAACCCCCAACCCCGTCCCCCTGGGTCATTCTGTGGCATTTTAGGATTTGATGATTTCGTCGATGGTGGAGACGGTGGTATAGGAGCCGCCGGCGCGCCCAATTATCTGCTTTAGCTTCGGAAGCTCGAAATAGTTGACGTAGCAGATAAGAGTCGTGTTCTCTCCGGCGATGGCACCAAAGGAATTCATCATCGTACAGGTTTTTCCAAGCTCATCCTTTATTGCTTTTACTAGCTCATCGGGTTCCTTGGTAATTATACGGACCTGCTTTATAGCCTCGTAGTGGTCTGTGAATCTGTTGATGATAGAAGTTGCGATGACGTAGACAAGAAGGCTCATCAGCGCGGCGCTGCGGTTTATCAGAAAGAAAACCGCAATATAGACGCAGGCGTTAAACCCGATAAGGATCGGAGTCATAGAAAAGTTCCGTCCCGTCTTTTCGGAAAGCTTCTTGGTAACGATGTTGGCGAATATCTCGGAACCGTCGATACAGCCTCCGAATTTAAGTATCAGCGACAGTCCCAGTCCAAGCAGCGCACCTCCAAAGGCTACTGCGATAAAATGCTCCGTATCGAGTTCAAAAGGAATCCTCTCAAATATAGCGATACCGAGAGTGTAGACAGCGGATCCTACAATCGCTTTAAGGCCAAAGGCCCAGCCCATGATTATCGTTCCGAGGATAAGGAAAGGCGCAAATACCATAATAACGCAAACCGAAAGGTTAATATCCGTCAGTTTGTTTATAATGATCGCTATGCCTGCTGTGCCGTAATCTATGGCGTCATTGGGAAGCAGTATACAAACAACCGAAAATGAAGCCAATAGCGCTCCTACGATTATGAATATATAAGACATTACCTCTTCCGCTACTTTTGAACCTAATCTCTTTGAAATATGCATTCTTATCTGCCCTCAGCTATTTATTCTCGTTCCAATCGTTCCAATTCATGCCGTCGTACGCAAGACCGTCGCCGGGAAGGTCCGATAACTGCTTTCCGTTGTCTGAACTTTTAAGATAATTCATTATAACAGGATATGTCTTCTCATATCCATCAAATCTTATTGCCCTGAAGCCAAGACGTCTCGCCTCGTCAATATTCATCTGGGCATCGTCGGTAAACAGGCACTCCTCGGGGACAAGATTATATTTATCCGTAAGGGCTTTGTATATGGCAGGATCGGGCTTTATAAGACCTACGTCACATGAGAAAACCCCGCCGTCCATAAACTCTAGGAAATCCCTGCTGTCAGGTGCCTGCCTCATGACAAAGCGGGAATAGTTCGAGAGAAAGTAAACATTATATCCCATAGACTTAAGCTCTTTTACCCAGGGGGATGAATACTCCGTCTTTAAGAAGCATTTATCTAAATTGTCAAAAGCGATATGCATATACTCTGCATATTCGCCGGCCGCTTCGTAGAGCTTTTCTAAAACTTCATCTTCAGGTATAACACCCCTATCAAGCTCTTTCCACCAGCCGCTTTCCCAGACTGCTTTTGTAATTACTTTCTTTACCGTCTCGTCCTCAAAGATTTCATCCATAAACTTAAGCCATTCGAAGGCTGTAAGCACTTTTCCGATATCGAAAACTATATTCTTGATCATGTTAACCTCTATGCATCATTCCACTTCTATCTGTCCCAGTATTTCGATAAGCCTATCATGGTACTGGAACAATCTTTTGTCATATCGCTCCACTGCCTGTAAAACCAAGACATCCGCATTCTTAATATCATTCACTACAGTTTCTATGTAATCTCTGTGAACTATCGCGCATTTGGTAAAGTCTTTTTTCAGATACGGAGTCATCTGATCTCTGTATGAATCTCCCAGCAGCACAAGACTTTTTCCATTTTCGTTGTCCGACTCGGAAAACCATGTGTAGACACCACCGTTTTCCTTGATCATTGAAATCTCGTCCTTATATGACACATTAAAATCATAATCATCGGGATACCCGGCAGGATCAATCGCGCCAAGCGCAAACAGATCTCCTTTTTGAGCTACATTTTCAGGCTCAATATTTAGATCTAGAGGATTGGTCACCTCCATACCCAAAGCACTGTAAAGAGCCATAGTTCCGATAAATCCTCCCATTTTATTCCAATGGGTGTCATACCGGTAATACGTCTGCCAATATCTGTCGGCATATTTTAACTCATCAATAGGGTAGGTTATGGCAATATCCGAATTTGCTTTAACAAAATCCACAAAGCGCTCAGTTCTCTTGTACTCATCCTCAACCGTGTAACTTGGCATATACTCGGAGTAAACCTGATCTTTGTTCGGTGAAATGATGACTGCAAACTCAATGCCCTTTTCATCGCAAAGCGTTTGTATTTCCTCCAGCTTATCAAGATATGCCTGCATATCCTCTTCGGAAAGAATATTCGTTGCTTTATAATACGGGAGGTTCCCGTATCCGTCAAGGAAAAGCCAATTATACCTTCCGATAATAGTCGCCTCGCCATGATGATTCGGCGCAAAATAGCTGTTATCTATCAGCTTGTCTACAAAATCATCCCGAACTTTAGCACCACAGACCGAGCATTCATAATCCGTGTAGCCGTAGCTTGTATATGATGCCTCCGTTACGGAAACCACTTCAAGAGTATGGCCTGTTGCGGATAGCACCTCGGTGATTTCATCCCCGCACTCTTCACAGCGTAGTTTTCTTTCTCCATCTTCAGTACAGGTAGGCAGGGTTTCAGAAACTGTCTTATAATCATGAATATGCGTCTGTTCCTGCTCATTATCAGGAGACTGCTCTCCGCTTTGCTCCATTTCTGCTTGCAGCTTTTCCCCATCGTCAAACAGGGAAGCAAAGGCATCGCTTGATACCTCTTTTGTTCCTGCCTCAGCGTCTTTTCCATAAAGCAGGCCCGCAACTTTGGGTACGATTTTTTTCTCGAAATTACCCTCGACTGCATTGGACACTCGCTGGCAAAAGCTTATTGCCACGCTTCTGAAAGGGGCGCGATCGGATACATAATCAGATAACAGATTTCCGTCCTTTGCTATCTGATTAATTGATTCAATTTGAGTTTTTTCTCTTTTTTCTCCAAGTTCAAAATCAAGAGATTCTTTAGTTCCGGGGCTGATAAGTCCAATTAAGAGCCAAATAACCGTCGGTGCTATCAGAACCGTCAAAAAAAGTATTATACCTAATTTATTCTTTTTCATTATCACTTTCCACTTTTCAATCTATGTTAGAATTGAAAATATAAAAACGGATTGTAAGAACCGTTTAATACAACCAGCATCGAGGCAGCAAGAAGTACCGTGCGGAAAATAACGGCAGGTATGCTCCTCTTAACTCTGTCACCAATCTTTTTATATATAGGCATGCTAAACAGTAGGCCGGCAAGTAGTGCTGCTATACTTTTCACAGAAAGGAATGAAAGCACGGTATACTCTCCCGTTCCTTTAGTAAACATCTCCCGTATATACACACCTGCCTGAAGAATATTGTCGCATCTGAAAACTACCCATAAAAGTATAACAAAAAACAGTGTGTAGATTCTGCTTATTACCTTGGATTTATTAAGAAGTTTTCCAAGGAAAAGTCTCTCTGCTACAAGAAGTACTGCATAGACAAGTCCCCAAACAACAAATGTAAAATTGGCTCCGTGCCATATACCTGTAAACAGGAAAACAATAAAAATGTTTCTGACTATTTTCCCTGTTTCTACCCGGCTTCCTCCGAGAGGGATATAAACGTACTGCTTAAACCATGATGATAATGAAATATGCCATCTTCTCCAAAAGTCCTGAACAGACTTTGCTATATACGGATAATTAAAGTTATCCATAAAATTAAACCCAAACATTTTTCCGAGGCCAATAGCCATATCGGAATATCCCGAAAAATCGTAATATATCTGTAGGGTGTAGCAAATGGCTCCAAGCCAGGTAACTCCGGCTCCCAGTCCCTTTATCTCAAGCTCCATAATAGAATCTATGACCTGCGCAAGGGTATTTGCTATGAGAACTTTTTTGGCAAGTCCGTATATGAATTTGGTTACTCCTTCATAAAACAGCGAGACGCTCTCAGTTCTTTCAAATAACTGCTTTTCTATATCGGTGTATTTTACGATTGGTCCGGCTATCAGCTGCGGAAAGAAGGATATATATAGTGCAAAATCAAAAAAATTCTTTTGCGGTTTTGCATCGCCCCTGTAAATATCAATTACGTATGAAACAGCTTGGAAAATATAAAAAGAGATTCCAATCGGAAGCACAATATCGACAAACGATAGTTTTCCCGTACGTGTCAAAGTGATAATATTTGAGATCATTTCACCCGGCATTAAATCTCTTGTAATAAGATTCTCGTAAATCGTAACAAAAAGATTTAAGTATTTGAAGAAAAACAGTATTCCAAAATCAGCCAAAACCGTTATCCACAAAAGCAATTTTCTTTTGTTTTTTAGATTTGAGATCAAGGCTCCGCCCAGGTAGTTTAGGGCCAGCACACCCGCCAGGATAAGTATATAGCTAAATCCTCCCGAGGCATAGAACACCAGAGACGCCGTAAGCAGTACTGCGTTACTGAATCGTCTTTTTGTAATTTTGTTTTTTATTGGTAATAAAAGAACCAGGTAATAAAGTAATAAAACGATCGGCAGAAAATATTCCAAAAAAAGAATCGAACTGAATACCATTACATCGTCTCCAAATACTGATAACTATGATGATATATACGCAGAATTTGCGCTCACAAATACAAAAAGAATTTCCGATTAAATATAAAGGAGCCATGAAACACATAGCTCCTTTTACTGTAAGGCCCAGGGCCTGATTAATCAAATATTATTAGCTAACCTTGCTCTTAGCGATCTTTGCAAGCTCTGCAAATCCCTCTGCATCGTTTACTGCGAGGTCTGCAAGTACCTTACGGTTAAGATCGATGTCAGCCTGCTTAAGACCATACATGAACTTGCTGTATGAAAGTCCGTTAAGTCTTGCTGCTGCATTGATACGAGCGATCCAAAGCTGTCTGAACTGACGCTTCTTCTCACGACGTCCTGAGAATGATGTAGCAAGAGCTCTCATAACTGACTGCTTTGCTACTCTGTACTGATTACTTCTTGCTCCTCTGTAACCCTTTGCGAGCTTAAGGACACGATTATGCTTTTTCTTGGCGTTTAAGCCACCCTTAATTCTTGCCATTGTATTTTCTCCTTCTGAAACAACGCTGTAAAGCGTTTCGAAATGTTTAAATTAATGAATAGTAAATTGGCAGATCCAAATCTTACAGGTAAGGAAGGATCTTCTTCATATTCTTTACATTAGTAGCATCAGTCATAGCGGGCTTTCTAAGATTTCTCTTGGTCTTGGTGCTCTTCTTTGTAAGGATATGACGCTTGTAAGCCTTGTTTCTCTTAAGCTTTCCGGTTCCGGTTACTTTAAAGCGCTTTGCAGCTGCTCTGCTTGTCTTCATCTTGGGCATAACTAATTCCTCCTGAAATTAAATATAATTAACTGTAATAAAACGAAGCATTACTTCTTTGCAGTTAAAAACAAACTCATGCTTCTGCCTTCAACCTTGGCGGGCTTATCGATAACAGCCACATCGGCAAGTGCCTCGGCAAAATCATCCAAAACGTGCTTGGTGGTATTCATGTGAGCCATCTCACGACCGCGGAAACGAAGAGTAACTTTTACCTTGTCTCCCTTTGTAAGGAACTTTCTCGCAGCACCTACTTTAGTATTGAGATCGTTAGTGTCAATGTTGGGTGAAAGACGGATCTCTTTGATTTCAACCTGATGCTGTTTCTTTTTGTTCTCTTTCTCTTTACGGAGCTGTTCGTACTTGTACTTACCGTAATCAACAATTCTGCAGACCGGGGGCTGTGCTGTAGGCGCAACCTTTACAAGATCAAGCTCGGCTTCATCAGCGAGAGCCTGCGCTTCTCTTGATGACATAACTCCAAGCTGTTCACCGTTAACACCGATAACGCGAACTTCCTTGTCGCGAATCTGCTCATTAATCATTAAGTCGCTAATGGGTATACCTCCTATAGTGCGTTCATCGCACAAAAACAAAAAAAGTGGATAGACATCAAATCTATCCACTGAAATCACATCGATATCTCCGTTAGGAGTTATAAATGGACCGGTACACTTACCAGCTCAGCTAAGGCCGTAAGGTGAGAGTGGATACTCTGCTTGATGTCCGTGTTTTACACACTTGATAAAAATTAACATATCTTTACAGACTTGTCAACAACTTTTTTTAATATAAATTTGGAAGGTCAGGGTGCTCTCCCGACCAGCCCCTCTCGGGGAGACAGGAAAGGAAGGACATATCGTCTTCACCGATCTCAAACCCGAAGATATCGAGGTTTTCCTTCATACGCTCCATCTTCGAAGACTTGGCAACAACGGGAATTCCGCGCTGCAATAAGTATTTTAACAGAATCTGCGCATTTGTTCTACCATATTTTGCGGACATTTTTGAAATACTTTCATCTCCCAAAAGGCTTCCCCTTCCCAAGGGGCTCCAGGCGATCGGAAGGATTCCTTCATCCTTAAGGAAGCCAAGCGCATACTCCTGCATATATCCCACATGCAGCTCGAGCTGATCTGTCATAGGTTTAATCTTTGCGCTCTTTAAAAGGGGACGGATATGGTGCGGCAGGAAATTTGAAAGTCCTATTACTTTAATCTTACCGGCTTCGTAGAGATCTTCCATAAGAGCCCAGGATTCTTTAACCTTTTCTATCCAACGGTTATCCCCGTCAAATATACCCCCTGTATGATCCTCTTTAGGCCAGTGGATAAGGAACATATCAAGATAATCCGTTCCAAGCCTTTTACAGGACTCCTCAAAGGATTTAAGAGTCTTTTCTCTTCCAAGCTCGGAGGGCCAGACCTTGCTGCTAAGGAATATTTCGCTTCTAACCTCGCCGTAATTCTTTCCAAGCTCCTTTGCGTACTTATTAATCGCGCTTCCTATCTGCTCTTCATTGTCGTAAAAGGCGGCGGTGTCAATATATTTATATCCTGCCTTAAGGGCGTCGATAATTACATCCTCGCCTCTTTCATCCGTGGACTTAAATGAACCAAAGCCCACCGAGGGAAGAGCAACTCCGTTATCCAAGATGTACTCGCATCTCGAATCGGCGTACCCGACTTTATCAAGGATCCTGTCAAGGAGCCTCATATTCTTTAAGGAGAATTCCTCTGTAATAAAAGGCTTTTCAAGCCCCATTACTGCTCTGCCCATCTGCTCAACTTCAAGAGTATAGTTAGAAGCAGCGGTTACCCTCAGCTCTTTTGTATTCCATTCGTAGTTGGAAGGTTTCGTAGTAAGCTTATAGGAAATCTCGCCTTCCTGGTTGTACTCGTAATCCGCGCGTATAAATCCCTTAGAGCCGTGAATATAAAGCCTGTCGTAACGGTCGGCCGAATCCTTTCCGAGGAGCATTCCCGCGTGAAAAGAAGCTCTTACGCCGTTTTTAAATTTCAAAAGGACAGACGCCAGATGGTCAACCTTATCTTCGTAGAATTCAGCATCCGCCTTGATATAATCAATCTCAGAATCTACAAGACTTAGGATCATAGTAGAGCTGTAGCAGCCCACATCATAGATTCCGCCGCCGCCAAGCTCTTTATGGAGCCTGAAATCACTTGTAAAATCCTGAATAAGGAAAGCCGTATCGATGTAATCCACCTCTCCTATTTCGCCGGAGGCGATGATCCTTTTAAGCTCGGCAATAAAAGGGCTGTGAAGATAAGCGTAAGCCTCCATAAGATACACGCCGTTATCCTTTGCCGCCTTGAACATCTTTCTAAGTTCAGTCTCGTTTAAAGCTATGGGCTTTTCGCAAAGAACATGCTTTCCGGCATTAAGCGCCTTAACTACCCATTCAAGATGAATATCATTGGGAAGGGGAACATAAACCGCCTGTACCTCGGGGTCATTTAAAAGAGCTTCATATCCTTCATACGCCTTTTCAAAACCGAAGCGCTCTTTAAACTCCTCCGCCTTTTTAAGGCTTCTTCCGGCGATGGCATAAAGCTCGCAGTTTCCCGCCTTTTGCATTCCAGGTATTGTGCATCCCGCAGCTATCCCTGCAGTACCCATAACACCCCACTTAATCTTTTTATCCACTATAGCCTCCTTGTTTATGAATCCCCGGTTCCGGCTTTTACGGTTTCCGGATACCCCCGAAAAATCTTAGTAAATAATTACTCTTTAATTATAAATAGACAGCACTCTGCGGACAATCGTTTCCTTTCACTTAAATATAAAAAGCGCGCCCTTTCAATAAAGGACGCGCTGAAAAATCATAATGAAAATTATCTGTGGTTAGCCTTAAGATCGTTACACTTCGCGATAAACTCATCAAGAGTCATCTCGGTTGTCTCGTCGGTATCACGGTCACGGGCAGAAACAGTTCCGGCCTCGGTCTCCTTCTCGCCAAGGATGAGCATATAAGGAACTCTGTCCTCCTGACGGGCTGCACGGATCTTGTAACCAACCTTCTCATTGGAAGCGTCGACCTCGGTACGGATTCCGGCTGCATCAAGAGCCTCGTATACCTTGTTTGCATAGTCAAGATGCTTCTCGGATACGGGGATAACCTTTACCTGTACGGGAGCTACCCAGAAGGGGAACTTACCCTTTGTCTCTTCGATAAGGTAAGCCATGAATCTGTCGAGGGATCCAAGGATTGCTCTGTGAAGAACGACAGGTGTCTGCTCGTTAGAGTTTGAATCAATATACTTAAGGTCAAACTTCATAGGGAGACAGAAGTCAAGCTGACAGGTGGAAAGGGTGTACTCAGCACCTACAGCGGGCTTAACGTTAACATCAAGCTTAGGTCCGTAGAATGCAGCCTCACCGATCTCCTCGGTATAGTCGATATGAAGATCGTTGAGAACCTGTCTCAAAGCGTCCTCAGCCTTGTTCCACATCTCGTCATCGTCATGGTACTTCTTTTTGTCAGCGGGGTCGCGGAGTGAAAGTACGCAGCGATAATCGGTAATATTAAAGTCCTTGTATACATCAAAGATAAGGTCAACTACAGACTTAACCTCAGACTCAATCTGGTCGGGAGTAACGAAAAGGTGGGCATCGTTCTGGCAGAAATGTCTTCCGCGCTCGATTCCCTTTAATGTTCCGCTGGCCTCGAATCTGAAGTCATGCGCGATCTCACCGATTCTGATGGGAAGCTGACGATATGAACGGGGCTTGTTAGCGTAGATCATCATATGATGAGGGCAGTTCATGGGACGGAGTACGAAAGACTCTCCCTCAACTTCCATAGCGGGGAACATATTGTCTTTATAGTGATCCCAGTGGCCGGAAGTCTTGTAAAGCTCAACGCTTCCTACGCAGGGAGTCATAACATGCTGGTATCCAAGCTTACGCTCTTTTTCTTTGATATAATTTTCAAGCTCCTGCCAAACGGTGTATCCCTTGGGAAGGAACATGGGAAGTCCGCGGCCTA
>CADATP010000031.1 GCA_902790935.1 uncultured Lachnospiraceae bacterium
GGACCTTACGATAGCGGAGATCTTTTCAAGCTAAGGCGGATTACCTTAAAAAGAGGGAACTCTATGATTCATGTTTTTATTGTAAATCCCATAGCCTGTGAGATGGGGTATGCCCAAAAACTGAGAAATACTCTTGAGCAGATACCCAATCTCCATTACTATGTCTTTTCAACAAGAAGGCGCGGACATGAAAAAGAGATAGTTCAGCTTATCTGTCGCTTCTTTGACAATGAGGAGCTTAGGTTCTATTGTTGCGGAGGAAGCGGAACTATGCGAAATATGCTGGACGGGATCAGCGATATCTCTAAGGTCGAGCTCGCTATGATCCCCTTTGGAACCTGCGACTTTCTTAAGGTGTTTACAGACGATATGTCTTTTTTCAGAGATGTTAAATCCCTTATCTACGGGGAGGTGGTTTATGTCGATTATATGTCCACCAATCTCGGAAAAGCGCTTAACAGCGTGTCGTTCGGCGCCGATACGGACTCTCTCCGCGTAGGAGAGGACCTTCGTAGTATCGGCCTCGGAAGGCGTTATATCAATTATTGGATTGCATCTTTCTATGCAGCCTTTTTATCTCCCAAGAAAAGCTACGATCTTAAATTTGAGAATAACACAATGAGTAATACCAGGGTTACGATCATGTACTTCGGCAACGGCAGCGTTATCGGAGGCCGGTTCCATGTAGGGCTTAATGACATTGTGGACGACGGTATAGGCTCTTACTGCTACGTTAAGGGTAAGGCACCCTACGCGAGACTGATGGCCTTAAGCAGCGCAGCCAGGGGAGATGAAAAGAAGCTTTCGAAATATGCACAGCTAAGTACGGGAAGATTTCTTAAGGCGAGAAGAAGCAACGGAGCCGCTTTTAACGTGGAGCTTGACGGAGAGCTTTTCACGACCGTGGATCTGGATGTGGAGATCGTAAGACAGGGCATTAAGTTTATTTTACCTAACAGAGGACTATAAGGATGGATAGAGAGCGAAAAGGCATCCGAACATCCAATGTCTTAATACTTTTATGCTGCGTGGCCCTGACCTTGGGAACCGTGCTTACAAGTGGAGACAGGATTGAATCCGGTGCAAGGGTAAATTTAATATCTTTCTCTATGACGCTTTATCTGGTGGCAATCGCTGTAAGCATCTTTGTCAGGAAGCATTTTACTTTCGCGGCGGGATTCGTCATTATGACTGTTATTTACGCGGGATTTATCGCGGCCTACGCTTCCGGTTCGACGATGATCTTTGCGGTTGTGGCCATGTTCAGCGCCGGAGTTGCGTACTTTAACAAGGAGCGTTCGGTAAATCTGCTGCACGCCATTGTTAACAGCGCGCTGCTTATCATCTGCTCCGTGCCGGTAAACACGGGAATGTTTATCGACGACTTTTTCGCAAAGCTCAGGCAGTTTGAGCCTATAGAGGTGGTATCCTCCATAATAGGAATAATCATAACCGATCTGTTCTTTATCTTCTTAAACACCGGAAGGATAAGGCAGCAGGAGATACTCGAAGAGCAGGAACGCTCTACGGATGAACTGATGAGGATCATCGAGGCAAAAGCCGATGAGGCGAGAGCCGCCACAAAGAGTAAGTCAGATTTCCTTGCGAGTATGTCCCATGAAATCCGTACCCCCATTAACTCCGTACTCGGTATGAACGAGATGATACTCAGAGAGACGGAGGAGGAAAACACGAGAAAATACGCCGAAGATATACAGCACGCGGGAAATATGCTGCTTTCTTTGGTCAATAATATTCTGGACTTTTCAAAGATCGAATCCGGTAAGATGGAGATAATCCCCGTTAAGTACGATATGGGGATACTTATAAGCGATATCAAGATAATCATCGCAAACAGGGCTATGCAAAAAGGACTTAAATTCAGTGTGAAGGTTGCACCGGATATGCCGAGAGTCCTCTACGGCGATGAGATACGCATAAAGCAGATAATCACAAATATCCTTACGAACGCGGTAAAGTATACCGAGACCGGAAGCGTCAATTTCAATGTAGATTTTGATAAGGCTGATGAGAGAAGCGTACTTTTAAAGGTGTCGATCTCTGATACCGGAAGAGGTATGAAGGAAGACGATCTGAACAAGCTTTTCTCGCCCTTCGAAAGGATTGAGGAGCTGAGAAACCGCCATATCGAGGGAACGGGTCTTGGTATGAGCATCGTTCAGCAGCTTCTTGCTCTTATGGGAACAAGGCTTAACGTTAAGAGCGTCTACGGAAAGGGAAGTACCTTCGAGTTTGTTATAAGGCAGGAGGTTGTGGACTGGACTCAGGTCGGAGATATGGGAAGCATCGTCTCCGTCAGCAGAACAAAACGGGTTGATACAGAGCAGTTTACGGCACCTCTTGCAAAGATCCTTGTTGTCGACGATATCAAGATGAATCTTAACGTTATAGTTGGACTTTTAAAGAGGACGAAGATTCAGGTAGATACGGCGCTTTCCGGAGCGGAAGCTATCGATATGGCGAGGAAGAAAGAGTACGATATCTTATTTATCGATCATATGATGCCGGAGATGGACGGTATCGAAACTCTTGAAAAGATAAAAAAGGACAGATTCGCTCTTTGCAGGGAAAAGCCTATGATCGCCCTTACGGCAAACGCAATATCTGGGGCACGGGAGTTTTATTTAAAGAAGGGCTTTGTGGGATATCTTTCAAAGCCGGTAGACCCCAAGCTTCTTGAGAAGATCATAATCGAATTCCTGCCCGAGGAGCTTATCGCCACCGGAGCCAAAAGGATAGAAGAAGACTAGGCGGCGGTGTTGAAAGATTCGGGTAAAGATAGTATAATGTTTATTGGTCTGTGCGATCAGGCCGCTAATTACGAACTTACAAAAGGAGAAACAAAATGGTAAAGGCAGTAGTGGGCGCCAACTGGGGAGATGAAGGAAAGGGAAAGATCACGGATATGCTTGCTGAGAATGCAGACATTATCATCCGTTTCCAGGGAGGAGCCAACGCAGGACATACCATAGTCAACAACTACGGCAAATTTGCACTTCACACACTTCCTTCGGGAGTATTCTATTCACATACTACAAGCATCATCGGAAACGGTGTTGCTCTTGATATTGAAAAGCTTTTTAACGAGATAAAATCCATCACGGATCAAAACGTTCCGATGCCTAAGATCCTGGTAAGCGACAGATGTCAGATCGTTATGCCTTACCATGTTCTTTTTGATGCATACGAAGAGGAGAGACTTGCCGGTAAGTCCTTCGGCTCTACCAAGTCGGGTATCGCTCCTTTCTATTCAGACAAGTACGCAAAGATCGGATTCCAGGTCAGCGAGCTTTTCGACGAGGAGCTTTTAAAAGAAAAGGTTAAGAGAGTCTGCGAGCTTAAGAATGTGCTCCTTGAGCATCTCTACCACAAGCCCGCTATCGATGAAAACGAGCTTCTTGAGACTTTACATTCATACCGTGACAAGGTTGCTCCTTATGTTTGCGATGTATCTGCTTTCCTTGACAAAGCTATCAAGGAGGGAAAGACCATCCTTCTCGAGGGACAGCTCGGAACCTTAAAGGACCCCGATCACGGAATCTATCCGATGGTTACATCCTCATCTACTCTTGCAGGATACGGAGCTATCGGAGCGGGACTTCCTCCTTACGAGATCAAGCAGATAATCACAGTCTGCAAGGCATATTCATCCGCAGTAGGTGCGGGAGCTTTTGTTTCCGAGATCTTCGGAGACGAGGCTAATGAGCTCAGAGAGCGCGGAGGCGATGGCGGAGAGTACGGCGCTACTACCCACAGACCCAGAAGAATGGGCTGGTTTGACTGCGTAGCTTCTAAATACGGATGCAGACTTCAGGGAACTACCGATGTAGCGTTTACGGTACTTGACGTACTCGGATATCTTGACGAGATTCCTGTTTGCGTAGGATATGAGCTTGACGGCGAGGTTATCACAGACTTCCCCGTAACTGCAAAGCTTGAGAAGTGCAAGCCCGTACTTAAGAAGCTTCCCGGATGGAAGTGCGATATCCGCGGAATCAAGAAGTACGAGGATCTTCCCGAGAACTGCCGCGGATATATCGAGTTTATCGAGGGCCAGATCGGATATCCTATCACTATGATCTCCAACGGACCCGGAAGAGAAGACATCATCTACAGAGAGTCTGCTTTAAAGTAATTCAAATAATTAATAAGGCTTGGTGGGGTTAATGAAGTTTTTTGAGATGGGCATACCAGGCGATCTGAATATTAAAAGATTATTTAAAACCGGAGCTGCTATGGCAGCTCTGGTTTTTATGCTGTATTTGGTATTGATCTTTAAGGGATTTTCCGCCGATCTGTACGCTACGGATTACGCGGCGGAGTACAGCGGAATCGTCTATAATCTTGAAAATAAGTTGGGAAGCAGCGAAGTAAACTGTATAACGCAGGCGTATGAGGGCTATATCTGGGTAGGAACCTATTCCGGTCTTTACCAGTTTGATGGAAATTCCTTCAGTAAACTGGAACTGGACGAGAATATACACTCGGTCATGTGCCTTTTGCCCAACGGAAGAGACGGAGTCTGGATCGGAACAAACGATTCGGGCCTTGTTTACTATTCCTTCAGAAGCGGTGAGACCAAGTACTACACCACAGAGGACGGAATAGGCTCAAACTCTGTAAGGAGTCTTTGCTACGGAAAGTCGGGAGAGCTTTATATCGGAACAAGCTCATATCTTTCGGTCCTCTCCGCAGACGGAGTCCTTACAACGTATACCGGAAGCAATGACCTTTACTATATCCGACAGATCAGCTGCCGTGCCGATGGTACCATAGCTGTTGTTTCCAACGGCGGTACCGTATTTATCATAAAGGACGGTGTTATAACCCAGTCTTTCACAAGAGAGGAAGTCGGAGAATCCTTTACTTCGGTAAGGTATGTATCTAATGGCAATCTGCTTATCGGAAGCTCCGACGGAAATATCTTTATCGGAGAACTTAGGGGAAGCAAGGTGAGCGTCACCAAATACCGCGAGGCATCTGAAGTCGGATCCACAGCGGATATATTTGAAAATAAAAACGGAAGTATAATCATCGCCGGAGACAACGGACTCGGATATCTCGACAGACTCGGAAGACTTGTAAAGATAGACCGGGGAGATTTCAACAACTCGGTATGCGATATTTTTGAAGATTATCAGGGTAACCTTTGGGTATCTTCATCCAGGCAGGGAATCCTTAAGCTTTCCCAGAACCCCTTTAAGAATCTATTTTCCGCGGCGGGAGTTTCGGAGAGAGTAGTTAACTGCGTTTACAAAAAGGACGATCGTATCTACGCAGGATGCGATGATGGACTTGTTATATTGAATGCCGATACGGGAAGACAGGTTACTGACGAGAGATTTGCCGATTTATCCGAAGCCCGTATCAGACACATCTTGGAGGATTCCGAAGGTAACCTTTGGATATCTACCTACAGCACATACGGTCTCGTGAAATTTGACGGAGAAAAGCTTACATATTTTAACGAGGCTGAGAACGGAACCAATGGCAATAAGATAAGACTTGCCATAGAACTTAAGGATAAATCTATTCTGGCGGCTTCCGCAACGGGACTGACATATATTAAAAACGGGGAAGTTACAAAGATACTTAAGGCGGAGGACGGACTTGAGGTTGAACAGATACTCTGTCTCTACGAGCTTTCGGACGGAACCGTTATGGCGGGAAGCGACGGAGCCGGTATTTACCTTATAAAGGATGGCAAGGTCGTAGGGAATATCGGAGAAAAGCAGGGACTTACGGGACTTGTTATCCTGAGGATAGTTCCCTATAAGGACAAGTTCTTTATTGCGACGGGAAATGAAATATTCCTCTACGACGGAGAAAAGGCTGTACCCCTGCACAATTTCCCCCAAAGTAACAACTACGATATCTGTATATCTTCAGACGGAAAGGCCTGGGTTACTTCAAGCGCAGGAGTTTATATCCTAAGCGCCGACGATCTTGCTTCGGATGACAACTATATCGCAGATCTTTTGAACAGTTCGAGAGGGCTTAATACAACTCTTGTAGCGAATTCCTGGAATTATATCGGAGAGGGAGACGAACTTTATCTTTGCTGCTCTACCGGCGTAAAGTCAATACAGATGCATGAATATGGCGTAGTAAACAATGACTTTGATGTTGATGTACGTCTTGTTATGGCTGATGATAAAATGTTAGTTCCCGACGAGGGAGGCATCTACGAGATACCCTCGGATGCAAAGAGGATAATCTTTACTCCCGCGGTACTTAACTATTCCCTTTCAAACCCTTATGTAAGAGTATATCTTGAGGGCTTTGAGGATGACGGAATAATCTTTGGCCAGTCGGAGCTTAAAGAGGTAAGCTATACAAACCTTGCCTACGGAAATTATGTTTTCCATATTCAGGTACTTGATAATTATCAAAACGTTGTTAAGGAAAAGACTATAGTCCTTCACAAGGACGCAAGACTCTTTGAAAGACCGCTTTTCTGGGTTGCGGCAGCCCTTGTGCTTATCGGAATTTTAATGGCTATAACCTGGGCTTTGGCAGAGCGCCGAAACGGAAAGATAATTAAAAGCCAGTACCTCCAGATTGAAAAAGCAAAGGAAGAAGCGGAGCGTACCAGCGAGTACAAGACACTTTTCCTTGCAAATATGAGCCATGAGATCAGAACCCCCATAAATACGATCATGGGTATGGATGAGCTGATCCTAAGAGAGGATGTATCCAGTCAGGTAAGGCAGTACGCCAATGATATTTATATATCAAGCGACTCCCTTCTTAATATCGTTAATGATATCCTTGATCTGTCCAAGATCGAATCCGGAAAGATGAATATTGTACCGGTTGAATACAGCTCTGCGGAGCTTTTCAGAGAGCTTGGAAACAATCTAAAGGTTAAGACCGACGAGGCAAAGCTTTCGGTTATTCTGGACTTTGACCCTGAGATTCCGGCAAGGCTTATCGGAGATAACAATCGTATTAAACAGGTTATCACAAACCTTCTTACAAACGCCGTTAAGTATACGAGGGAAGGAAATGTCACCTTTAAGGCGCAGCTTGTCAGTCTTAATAACGGGAATGCAGAGATCGGGGTTTCGGTATCGGATACCGGGATCGGAATAAAGCCGGAAGATATGTCCAGGCTCTTTAAGGAATTTGAGAGGCTTGACGAGGAGAGAAACCACAGCGTAAAGGGAACGGGACTCGGGCTTGCTATCACAAAGCAGCTTCTTGAGCTTATGGGTTCAAGGCTTGAGGTTGAAAGTATATATGATGAGGGCTCCAATTTCCACTTTACGATCATCCAAAAGGCTGTATCCGGCGATAAGATGGGAGAGATCGAAAACTTAGAAGGAAAGGAAGAGGAGTATGCTGCTTATGTTCCTTCCTTTGTGGCTCCGGATGCAAGTATCCTTGTGGTAGACGATACACCTTTAAATCTTGCGGTTATCAGAGGGCTTTTGAGGTCCACAAAGGTTCATATAGATACGGGAGAGAGCGGACTTGTAGCCCTTGAAAGAGTTAAGCAGAGACGATACGATCTAATCCTCTTAGACCATATGATGCCTGAGATGGACGGTATAGAGACCCTTGAACAGCTTGGCAAGATTAACCATAAGTGTATGGGGGTTCCTGTGATCGTACTTACTGCAAACGCCATAGCGGGAGCAAGGGAAAATTACTTAAAGATCGGCTTTACGGATTATATCTCAAAGCCTGTTTCCGGTAAGGATTTAGAGGCGATGCTTGTTAAATATCTGCCGCCTTCTAAGGTCAAAATGCCTGAGAGCGAAGAAGCGCCCAAGAAAAAGTCAGGGGATGAGGAGAGATTTGCGGGGCTTCATCTTATCGACCCCGAAAAGGGTAAGAACTACTGCGCAGGGGACAGCGAACTATACAAGAGCGTTCTTGAGATGTTTGTCGGCGAGTATGATGCGGAAACAGAGAATCTGCAAAAGTATTTAGACCTTAAGGATTCCAAGAAATTTGTTACTCATGCGCACAAGCTCAAGAGCTCCGCAAGAACCATCGGTGCGGACCAACTCTTTGAGAAGGCTAAGGAAATCGAGTCAGACGGCAAGGAAGAAAACTGGGATGCTATAAAGCGGAAGCTCAGCGCTGTTATGGAACTCTACCTTGATGTCGTAATGGAAATCAAAAATAAAATGCTTTAAAGCGGGATTTAGAGATGACAGGTACTATACTTGATTACTTAATTGAATACGGTGATGTACCTTTTTCGGAGATGCGTTTTACGGAAGTTGACGCTGCGATCCTTTGCAAGTTCTCATACTTTAATTTTGAAAAGTTCGTGCCGGATCTTGATTCGGATATGCCTTCCGTTTCTTTAAGCAATATTATGCTGATGGAAAATGCGGAGGAGCTTTTGGAAAAGGGGAAGTACAGATCCGTCTCGAAGCAGATGGTCGAACTGATGCTGAAAGGAAGAAGATTTCAGGGGCTTCGGATAGCATGCTTTACGAAATGCACCGACAGAGAGAGCCAGACTCAGTTTGCCGCAGTCACGTTTTTTACCGGTCCCAGGAGGATGTATGTGGTCTTTAGAGGTACGGACTCATCGCTTATAGGGCTTAAGGAAGATTTCAATCTGCTTTATACGGACCATGCAAAATGCCATGATTATGCGGTTAATTACTTAATGACCGTAAGCAAAAAGTTCCCTCATAAAATGTATGTCGGAGGACATTCAAAGGGGGGACATCTTGCAGTTTATGCAAGTATGAATATGCCGCCGGAAATTCAAAACAGAATACACAGGATCTATAGCTGTGACGGGCTGGGACTGAGACCGGGACTGATGCAGGACGGAAAGTTTAAGGCCATAGAGAGTAAGCTATACAAGCTTATACCCCAGTCTTCGCTTATCGGGATGATGCTTGAGGACGACGGCCATTACGAGGTTATAAGAAGCAGCGGACTTTCTCTTATACAGCACAATATCTATACCTGGCAGGTGGACGGACGCAGGTTCATCCGGGAAAAGAAACTTGGAAACAATGCCATATTTGTAGAGCATACCTTTAACGGCTGGGTTGAGAGCCAGGATGATGAGAACAGAAAGAAATTCATTGACGGGATCTACTCCATTATAGATGCATGCAGTGCGGAAAAGCTGAGCGATCTTATGAAGGACGGGGGAAAAAAGTTCAACATCATCGTAAACGAGATAAAGGACCTTGACGAGGAAAGCCGTGAGCAGCTTAGAAGCGTATTTAAGGCATTTACCGTAGTGGCGAGGTTTTATCTTAAAACGGATGTGGGCGGAAATATCAAAAAAACCATTAAACGCGGAGCCGGGAGAGTAAGGCTCCCTATGGAAAAACTTAATCAAAAGTAGTATAATTAGGGTTCGATGATTTATTTAAATCATGAAAGGAAGTGCCTATATGAACGATATTGCAGCCGAACTGCAAGAACAGCTTGAAATTCGGACTGTCTTTACGGTACCTGTCGGCAAGTGGGAAATACCAATCAGTGAGTCCACGGTAGTCACGTGGATCATTATCGGCGTGGTACTTTTGATATGTCTGATACTCGGGACTAATCTTAAGGTTAAAAATATTTCAAAGCGCCAGGCTCTCTCCGAGTTTATAGTAACAAAGCTCGAAGGACTTGTGGCCGGGATGATAGGAGAGGAAGGAAAAGGATATGTTCCTTATCTTTTGGCGGTATTTATCTTTTTGATGTTTTCAAACACCGTCGGAATCTTCGGGTTCAAGCCTCCTACCAAGGATTTAAACGTTACCGCCGCCCTGGCGATCATGAGTATAATCGTTGTGCAGATAGCAAACATCAAAGCGCGCAACCCATGGGGATGGATAAAGAGCTTTGCAAAGCCCATCGCGGTCGTAACCCCCATAAATATACTCGAGCTTGTCATTAAGCCGCTTTCGCTTTGTATGCGACTATTCGGTAATGTACTGGGAGCGTTCATCATCATGGAGCTTTTAAAGTCTGTTGTTCCCGTGGTGGTTCCAGCAGTTTTTTCACTTTACTTTGACCTTTTCGACGGTATACTTCAGGCGTATGTTTTTGTATTCCTTACGTCTTTGTATATCAAGGAAGCTATAGAATAATTAATAAAACGGAGGATAAAGATATGTTAGCAATTGGAGCAGGAATCGCAGCACTCGCCTGTATCGGAGCAGGACTCGGAATAGGAATCGCAACCGGAAAGGCCGTTGATGCAACCGCACGTCAGCCCGAAGCAAACAGCAAGATCATGACAACCCTCATTCTCGGTGGCGCTCTTGCAGAGGCTACTGCTATTTATGGTTTCGTTATCGGAATTCTGATTATTTTCATGTTGAAGTGATCTGCCTTAGAATAGGCATCTCTACAAGGAGAAAAACATGTTAAAGGTTGATATAAATTTACTTTTTACGGTGATTAATCTGTTTCTTCTTTTCTTTGTTATCTGGAAGTTTCTCTTTAAACCGGTTAAAAAGATAATCGCAAAGAGACAGGAAGAAGTTAATGCCGGATACGCTGAGGCGGAAAAGGCCAAGGCCGATGCCGAGGCTGCGAAGGCATCCTATGAGGAGCAGCTTTTAAAGGCTGAAGAGGAAAAGAGCGAGATCTTAAAGGATAGCCGTATTCGCGCCACAAAAGAATATGACAAGATAATTGCTGACGCCAAGCAGTCCGCCTCCGATCTTGTCGAGAAGGCAAAAAAGGATGCAACCGAGGAATCAGACCGCATCAGAAAAAAAGCAGGAGAGGAGCTTGGAGACCTTGTTTCTAAGGCAGCTGCCAAGATCGCTCTCACAAAGGAAGATCCTGAGGCAGACCTTCGTCTTTATGATGACTTTATAAGCAAATCGGGTGAGTAAAAGTGAGCAGGAAAAAGAACAGTTTTGAATGCACTCTCCGGTATGTTACAAAGCCTACTGACGAACAGCTGGAGAAGATTAAAAATTTTGTATATAAAAAGTACGTAAGCGAAGAAATCCCCGAGGAGATAATAAGCTTCGAACTTATCGAAGATAAGTCTTTGGGAGGCGGATTTATCTTAAAGTGCGGCAATGAACAGTACAACTGGAGTACTAAGGGCCGTACAGAACAGTTTACGGAAACTATCGAGAGACTTAAAAGGAACATGACGCCCGGGATGGATGTCATGTCGATTTTGCGTACAACGGTAGAAGAGTTTGAACTTGCCGCAGCCCACAGACATGTGGGTTACGTTACCTACGTAGGCGACGGTATCGCTACCGTAGCGGGAATTCCCCATGCAGCCTACGGCGAGATACTGATATTTGAATGCGGTATCAAGGGAATGGTTCAGGATATCAGACCTGACGAGATAGCCGCTATCCTTTTCGGCTCCGACAGAGAGATAAGAGTCGGAAGCCGCGTTGCAAGAACTGTAAGAAGCGCCGGTGTACCCGTTGGTGAGGATTTCCTCGGAAGAGTTGTTAACGCTCTCGGCGAGCCTATTGACGGAGAGGGTCCTATTGATGAATCCGACTATCGTCCCGTTGAAAATGCCGCGCCTTCAATCGTAGACAGAAAATCCGTTGATACACCTATGGAGACAGGTATCCTTGCAATCGACTCAATGTTCCCCATAGGAAGAGGCCAGAGAGAGCTGATAATCGGAGACCGCCAGACGGGTAAAACTTCCATCGCTCTTGATACCATCATCAACCAAAAGGGCAAGGACGTTATCTGCGTATATGTTGCTATCGGACAGAAGGCTTCTACCATAGCAAAATTAGTCGGAAATCTTAAGAAGCACGAGGCTATGGATTATACCGTAGTTGTTAACGCGTCGGCTTCGGAGCCTGCACCTATGCAGTATATCGCTCCCTACGCCGGCTGCGCTATCGCCGAGTACTTTATGTACAAGGGCAAGGATGTGCTAATAGTATATGACGATCTTTCAAAGCATGCGGTGGCCTACAGAGCACTATCGCTGCTGCTTGAGAGACCTCCGGGAAGAGAAGCTTATCCCGGTGACGTTTTCTATCTCCATTCAAGACTGCTTGAGAGGAGTGCAAGATTAAACAAGGCAAACGGCGGAGGATCCATTACGGCTCTTCCTATTATCGAGACCCAGGCGGGAGACGTTTCGGCATACATTCCTACCAACGTTATCTCGATAACCGATGGTCAGATTTATCTTGAGAGTACTTTATTTAATTTAGGTATGAGACCTGCGGTAAACGTAGGACTTTCCGTATCCCGTGTAGGCGGCGCGGCACAGACAAAGGCTATGAAAAAAGCGGCCGGCTCTATCCGTATCGACCTTGCGCAGTTCAGGGAGATGGAGGTGTTTACCCAGTTTTCTTCAGACCTTGATGCTACTACAAAGGCCCAGCTTCTCCACGGAAATATCCTGATGGAGCTTTTAAAGCAGCCTCTCGGAAAGCCTCTTAGTATGGCTGAACAGGTTATTACCCTCGTAGCGGCCAACTCCAGATCTATGGAGGATATTAAGCTTAATGACGTGAAGCGGTTCCAGATGGATTTGCTTGAGTTTATTAAGGCTGAGCATTCCGAGATACTTACCGGTCTTAATCAGTCCGGAAATCTCGATGATGAGATGAAGGGCATGATAATAGATGCCGTTAAGGAATTTAAAGAGGCCTTTAAAAAGGAGTAATTTTGGCAAATATACGTGAGATTAGCGGACGTATTCGAAGCATCCGCGATACCATGAAAATTACAAATGCCATGTATATGATCTCCTCCACAAAGCTTCGCAAAGCAAAAAAAGGGCACGAGGGCAACAGCCCCTATTTTGAAGCTCTTAACAGGATGTATGCGAAGATAATCGAGTCCACCTCCGAGCTTGACAATGTTTATCTTGATGAGCGTCCGGAGAAAAAGGGCGATGACAGAACGATAGCCCTGATCGTTGTTACTGCGGACAAAGGACTGGCTGGATCTTATAACCATAATGTTATCAAGCTTGCAGAGCAGATAATGAAAGAATGCGGCTGCAAGACAAAGCTTTATGTGGTAGGAGAAGTAGGCAGACAATCCTTTGCGGGCAAGAATGTTAAGATGGCGGGACAGTTTAAGTACAGCGCTCAAAACCCTTCCCTTCACAGAGCCAGACTTATCAGCGAGGTTATACTCGATGAGTATTTAAAGGGTGAGATCGACGAGGCGCACATCGTCTTTACTCAGATGAAAAATACCATCTCCAGTGAAGCCGTGGCTATGAGAATTCTGCCTCTTATGTATGAATCTTTGGAGCCGGTTTATCCGGCTGACGGAGAGATGATCCCGGAAAAGCCGACTATCAATTTCCTTCCTTCTGCGGAGGATGTGCTTAACAATATTGTGCCGGATATGGTGGTCGGGGATATTTACAGCGCTCTTGTGGAATCATTTTGCAGCGAACAGAACGATCGTATGATGGCAATGGATACCGCCAACAAAAACGCGGCGGAGATGATAAGAGCCCTGTCTATCGAGTACAACAGAGAAAGACAGGCTATGATAACACAGGAGATAACCGAGGTTATAGCCGGTGCAAAGGCTCAAAAGAAAAAGAAAGCTAAAAGGAAACTTGCCGCTTCTGAAGGCAAGTAGAAAGGAGGCCGGCAGAACATGAACAGTATTGGAAATATCGGAACGGGACGCATTGTTTCTGTGACGGGTCCTGTTGTAGACGTAGAATTCGGAGAGGATTGCCTCCCCTATATAAAAGATGCCCTTGAAGTTAACTTAAACGGTAAGAGGCTGGTTATGGAAGTAGCGCAGCATATCGGCGAGGGCGTTGTCAGATGTATTATGCTCGGCCCCAGTGACGGTCTTGCAAGAGATATGGAAGTTAAGGCAACGGGAGACGGAATAAAAGTACCCGTTGGTGAGCAGACACTTGGAAGACTTTTTAACGTACTCGGAGATACACTTGACGACGGAGAGCCCCTTACGGGAGAAAAGTGGGTTATACACAGAAATCCTCCTGCATTTGCCGAGCAGAGCCCGGTTCAGGAAATCCTGGAAACCGGTATCAAGGTAATCGACCTCCTTGCTCCTTATTCAAAGGGAGGAAAGATAGGACTCTTTGGAGGCGCCGGAGTAGGTAAGACGGTTCTTATTCAGGAGCTTATTACGAATATCGCAACTGAACACGGCGGATACTCTATATTCACCGGAGTAGGAGAGCGTTCAAGAGAAGGCAACGACCTTTGGACGGAGATGGCAGAGTCGGGTGTTTTGTCTAAGACGGCCCTGGTGTTCGGACAGATGAACGAGCCTCCGGGATCTCGTATGAGAGTTGCGGAGACCGGTCTTACTATGGCGGAGTACTTCCGTGATGTTAAAAATAAGGATGTGCTTTTGTTTATAGATAATATTTTCCGTTTTGTACAGGCGGGATCGGAGGTATCGGCGCTCCTTGGACGTATGCCTTCGGCGGTAGGTTACCAGCCCACCCTTGCTACGGATCTCGGAGAGCTTCAGGAGCGTATCGCTTCGACCAAGAAGGGATCCGTTACTTCGGTGCAGGCGGTATACGTGCCCGCGGACGATCTTACAGACCCGGCACCCGCCACAACCTTTGCTCATCTTGACGCAACGACTGTTCTTTCAAGAAAGATCGTTGAGCAGGGTATTTACCCGGCGGTAGATCCTCTAGAGTCCACATCGAGACTTCTTGAGCCGGATGTTGTGGGAGAGGAGCATTACGATGTTGCAAGGCGGGTACAGCAGACTCTTCAAAACTACAAGGAGCTGCAGGATATTATCGCAATCTTAGGTATGGACGAGCTCTCGGAGGAAGATAAGGTTACGGTTTACAGAGCGCGTAAGATACAGCGTTTCCTTTCACAGCCCTTCCATGTAGCGGAGAACTTTACGGGTATTCCGGGAGTATACGTTCCCCTCTCTGAGACCATCAGAGGATTTAAGGCTATCCTTGACGGAGAGATGGACAAGTATCCGGAGGCTGCTTTCTTTAATGTCGGAACAATTGATGACGTTATTGAAAAGGCCGGTCTGCTCGGACAGGAATAAGATATGAGCAATTCTTTTTATATCAAGATCCTTGCTACGGACAAAGTTTTGTACGAGGGAATGGCGGTCTCGCTCATCTTCCCTGCGCCGGACGGAGAGTTCCAGATAATGGCGCATCACGAAAACGTTGTTGTTGCCTGTTGCGAGGGCAGTATAAAATTAAAAACGGATGATGATAATAACTGGTACTCGGCTTTCATCGGAATCGGTTTTGTGAGCGTAGAAGACGGTATCGTCACGATGCTGGTGGATTACGCAAACTGGCCGGATGAAGTAGAGGAAGCCCGCGCCCGCGAGGCTATGGAAAGAGCTAAGGAACAGCTCCGTCAGGACAAAAGCATCCAAGAATATAACCTTTCGAGGGCAGCGCTTGCGCGCGCTATGGTCAGACTGTCACAGTCTGTCAACGCCCCGTTGGAGTAGTATGCCAACTATCAGTAAAACTCAAAAAACTATATATACATCGGTTATCAGTATCCTTTTTATCATAATGATCGGGTTTGTGTTTTATATGCAGACGAGATTTCCTTATGTTTTGGAGGATTACGACTATTTAAAGAATCTTGCCACGGGAGAAAAGCTTTCTTCCGTTAAAGATATCTTTATGAGTATACCGGAGATAATGAGAGGCGGCGGAAGCAGTCTGTCTCTTGTTACTTTGCAGTTTATACTTTTGATCGGTGAGAGAGCGGCAGATTTTATCAATGTTTTGTTTTTGCTCATTATCTCGTATCTCATCGGAAGATGCAGCGGAGCAAAGAGAAAAAACGTATTGTTTACAGCTCTTCCGTTTTTCCTTATGATCTCCCTTAATTCGGACTGGAGATATTCTTATCTTTGGGAGTTTGGCGTTGTTAATTATCTTTTGCCTGCCGTATCATTCCTTATCTTTATCTATATGATTATCTACGAGATGGCATCCGGGGATAAAGCAAAGGGAAACCCCTCAGTCAGAGCCGTGCTTGCCTGTGTCTGCGCGTTTGTCTGTGCCTGGTCAAATGCTGCCTACGGACTTATTGCTGTCTTTTCATGCATACTTACCATCATACTTTCAAAGAAGGTTCTGGGTCTGTATGCAAAAAGATGGGTCTGGATCAGTCTCGGACTGTCTATCAGCGGTAATTTCTTTTACCTGCTTTCAAGCGGTAACTTTAAAAAGGTTTCCGTTATGAACAGTCAGTATATATCCTTCAGTATTTTCCCGGCCGTTGTTTTGGCCCTTTTAATACTTGCTATCGTACTTAGGTGCGGAGGATGGCTTAACGCTGTGCATCTTTTCCTTATAGGGGATCTTTGCATTTGTGTAGCCCTAAGGTTTATTATCGGGTTTATCCCGGGAATGTCCATAAACGGGATCCAGATCGCATCCCTTATAGTTTCCCTGGTTCTCTTTTGCAGTCTGCTAAGAAGCTTTATAAGGGAAAATCCTAAGGTTACAGTCTGGGCTTATCTTTTGGCTTTATGTTCATTTTTATATACCATAGGAAATATGCTTGAGGATATAGGAGGAATAAGCTGATGAGAATTAAATTTCCTCCATTCTTAAAAAAGAATCCCTTCGAGCTTTTTGAAAGGGTAGAAAAACCTGTTTTTGCGGTAATAATCATCGCGACTCTTTTGGTAAAAGCCTGGCTTTTCGGAAACAGTACGGGAGAAGGCTTTAATCTTACCGTAGCTCTCGGTGGGCTTTTCTTCCACGAGCTTTTGATCGGTGTTACATTTATGCTGATTGGGGGACAGAGACTGTCCCAGCTTGCAAGATATATGATCCTTTATCTTGCTTTTATGCCTAATCTAAAATATATGTATCTCACAAGAATACTTGATTTTAAGATTCTTTTTGAGATACGAGAGGATCTTACAAACGGAAAGACCAAAAACGCTGTAGCTTTCTGGTATCCGGAGCTTACGAAGTACCTTGTGCTTATCATCCCCTTTATAATCGTCCTTATTATGGCTATAAAGACTGAGTACGACAATATCGGAGAGATTAAGCTCTTTAGATTTAAGTATATGGTCTGGGTCGTATTGGCTGCCGTTATCGGTGTGCTCATATTGCCCTTCGGTAACTTTGCAAACATCGGACATTTCATTATCACATTTATTATGATAAGCGGAATCTGGAAGCTCTGGGATGCGATCCGAAAGAGAAAATCCCTTGAGCCGATGCCTGTTGTGGCATGGGCGGAGATACTACTGTTTTTGGCAATGTTTTTAAAAGGACTGGTGGAGAGTTTTAGCTGATGAAGAGACTGATTTTACTTATTGGTTCTACTGAAACGCTGGAATATTTCTCACTCCAAATGGCGGAATACTTCCTTGCGGCAGGCAGGGAAGTTTTTTTGTGGGATATGGGAAAGCCGGCAGAGAGCATCGATGAATTTGAAAAGATACCCGATAAGGAAAACTCTGTGCTTATAACCTTTAACTTCATCGGCCTTGGACGTGAAGGTCAGTTCCTTCGGGGCGGGGTGAGCATCTTTGATATGTACGATATCGAGAAGATATGTATTATGGTTGACTCGCCCGTGTATTATTACCGTTTTTTAAGCCGTAATACCGCAAACCTAAGACTGATCTGTATCGATAAAAACCACCAAAGATTTGTTGAAAAGTATTATCCTTTTTATGGTAAAGTGGGCTTTATGCCTCTTGCGGGAAATCTTCCTCTTCAAAAGATCTGGGCAGAACCGGGGATACTGGGCAGGGGAGATATAACGGTTTTTGATACTCCGATGCCGTCTTTTGATAAATGGAAGAAGAGAAACTGCGATATTCTGTTTATAGGGAATTACGTTCCTTTGGAGAGCCTTTATCCTTCCATAAAGAATCTCAGCGATGATTACAGGGATTTTATTATGGATATCGTGGGAGAGTTCCTTAAAAATCCAAGCCTTCCCTTGGAGGAAGTTTTGATGGACAGGCTTAAGAAGGAATTTCCGGATTCTTCCGATGATGAATACCTCCAGGCCTGCTATCAGATGATATATATAGATCTTTACGTTCGTAATATGTATAGGGGAAAGCTGGTAACCGCTGTTGCAGACGCCGGAATAAAGATTCATTGTACCGGAAAGGACTGGGAGAAGGCGCCCTGCAAAAATCCGGAAAATATAATACATACGAAGGGAAGTATAACAAGTATTCAGTGTCTTGGAGCTTTGCAGGATTCAAAGCTTTCTTTAAATATTATGCCCTGGTTTAAGGATGGGGCTCATGACAGGATCTTTAGCTCAATGCTTTCGGGCTGCGCACTTATATCGGACTCGTCGAATTATCTGGATGAGGTGATTAAGGACGAAAAAGATTATTTTAAATTCGATCTAAAGGGGCCTGAAGAGACGGCGGAAGAGGTCGTGAACCTCAGTTTAGAAAAAATTTATAATTTGGAAAAAAGTTACGAAGTTGCCGTAAACGGCTATAATACGGCACTTGCAGGACATTTATGGAAAATGAACGCCGAATATGTTCATAAACTGTTCATAAAATAAACATAGATTATTCACATTTATACTATACAATACAGACAAATAGGTGATGCGAGTCACCTATTCTCCCCCCCTCATAAGAAGCATAGTAGGACTTCGGTTCTACTATGTTTTCTTTTTATTCTAAATTCTTTATTTTATGATATAATTACCTCACCGCAATTATATGAAAGGAATAAGGGAATTATGAAAAAAAGATTTGTAGCGATCGCTCTTGCCACAGGACTTATGCTCTGCGGATGCGGCGCATATTCCGGCGAAAGCCCTGAGGCTGAAAGTACCGAGGCTTCTTTGGAAGCATCAGATGAGTCCTTAGCCGGTGAGCAAAAGGAAGACGAAGCTGTTTCTATAACTGAGGACGATAACGATAAAGCCGGAGAGGAGACGGAGCAGAAGAACGATACCGGTTTACCGGAAACACAGGATACACAGGAAACACAGGGTACCCCGGAGGATCAAACGGCCATAAATAGCGAAACGACACCTTCCGAGCCCGAAGAGCCTACAGAGGGTGCGCCTTTGGATTTTATCTCCCGTAACGGATATATCGAATGGGCGGAGATGGAGTCTGCTGATCTTGACAACACTCTTTGGGGAGCATTCGAGACTTATAATACTATTAATTATGAGTATAATGACTATACATCGGATACAGAAGGGTATTTCAGCAACACATATCTGCAGCTTGGAGATATGGGACAAGGCTCTGTAACCCGTGACGGAAAAACCGAAAACTTTACATACACATTGAATGAATATCCTGACAGTGCTGTGGGTAAAACGGATTCCGGAGAAGATATTTACATGTATTTCTATACTTTCCATTTTGGCGAAGAGGATTACGAAACCATTTGTTTTGAAATAGGAGCCTGGGCTATTTACTTTTGGCCTTTTGGGTGATAACGAGTATTTTTAGAGAGGTCGGAGATGGGCAAAAAGTCAGTCAGAGAAAATAAAAACGAATACCAGTTGGCAAGAGAGAAGCTTAATCTTACAAGGGAGGCAGCCAGCGAAATCATGCAGTATGTGTCTGATGACCGCATTGAAAAGATTGAGTCATGCAAGTCACTGCCGCACCCTGATGAGATCATGCTTATGGCAAAGGCATATAAAGCTCCTCACCTTTGCAATTATTTCTGCTCCCATGAATGTCCTATCGGACAGGAGAACGTACCGGAGCTGGAGTACAAGAGCCTTGCGGAGATCACACTTGCTATGCTCTCTTCACTTAATTCTATGGATAAATATAAGAATCGACTTATAGAGATCACATCCAACGGAAGAGTTGATGAGGATGAGGTTGAGGATTTTGAGACTATCCGTGAGAAATTAGAGCAGATATCATTAATGACCCAGTCGTTGAAACTTTGGGTGGATAAAGCAATAGCTGACGGTAAAATGAAATTGTGATAAAACGGCGGAAATTCTATGTCTGTATGATTTCCGCCTATTTTTATTGACTTTGAATTTGCATGGATATATAATACTAAAGTTCTGCGAGGAGTTCGGCCTCTAAATCCTCCTCGTTAAATAATAAAACCAAGGAGAAAACAATGAAATCAAGTATCAAATCGCTGGCTGAGGAGACTAAGATCCTTATGCGCAGCATCCCGTCACTCGTCGTAGCGGCTTATATCGTCGCGCTCGTCACCATGAACCTGCTTGCAAACAAGCTTGTACCGATCAATACGGAGTATCTGCTCTTGGACTGCGGATTTTTCGTATCCTGGGCAGTATTTCTTACAATGGATGTGGTAACAAGGCATTTTGGACCTCGTGCCGCAACTATTCTTTCTGTTGTAGGACTTATCTGCAATCTTTTTGTTGCGCTTTTACTGTTCTTTTGCGGTAAGTTACCCGGAAGCTGGGGAGAGGCCTATATACCCGGTTCCGAAGCAGTCATCAACACCGCTCTTGATAATACCATAAGCGGCAACTGGTTTGTCGTATTCGGAAGCAGCCTTGCTTTCCTAAGTTCCGCCGTCGTAAACAATTTCCTGAATTTCTTTATCGGAAGAAAGGTTGAGGGAAATGTTGTGGGAATGAAGGCCGGATCTTTAGCTTCTACCAAGAAGAAAAACTTCGGAACCTTTGCACTTAGAAGCTATGTTTCTACATTTATCGGCCAGTTCGTTGATAACCTTGTTTTTGCACTTGTTGTAAGCCATACACTTTTCGGGCTTTCACTATTGCAGTGCATGATCTGTGCCGTAACAGGTGCGGCTGCGGAGCTATTGTTTGAGGTTGTGTTCTCGCCTATCGGGTATAATGTAACTAAGGCTTGGGAGCGCGACGGAGTAGGAAGCGAGTATTTCCGATTCGTTGCAGCGAAGCAGGCTGATGAATCCAAAAAACTTAAGGCTGTGTAGAGTTTGATTATTAACTAAGTGACGACTGCGCGCTACGCAACTATGTATCCGGCACCGCCTCGCGGCTATAGGGTCCTCGTGGCAGCGGTCCTAAGCTCGTACTGCGCACGGCTTGTACTCGCTAAGTACCGGCCTCGGACATATTGCCGGATATCATAGATTGCGCATCACGCAGCCTGACTGGGATAGTTCTATTATATATAATTAATGGCCTGCTCAAGCCGTTATTATAAATGTGCAGAATGCAGGTTATCAGATAGTTCACCAGTGCCTACAGACATTTTGCCAACAATATGAAAACACGACAAGAATTGCAAAAACCGATATAAAAACGAATCGGAAATGCGATTTAGATAGATATATGAGAATTTGGTGGGGCGGACGGTGATTGGTGGGTGCGTCTTGGGCAATGTGTCCGAGGCCGGTACTTAGCGAAGGCAAGCGATAGCGATGCCTGAGTTTAGTACCGCTGCCACGAGGACGTCATAGCCGGGAGGCGGTGCCAAAGATACAGTTACCCGATCGCCGGCCGCATAATAAAACTGTCATAAGCTTAGATAGCGCAGAGCATAGCTATCATACATTGTTTACAGGAGCGTATCATGCATATTTTAGTTACGGGTTCGAGCAGGGGAATCGGCAAAGCGATAGCCGAGAAGTTTCTTAAAGAAGGACATAAGGTATCGGGATTTGACGTAAATCCCGGAACGATAGATAACGTTTTCTACACACATTACATCGTAGATATTCGCAAAAAGAGCATGTATCCGAAGCTTGATACGGTAGACATCCTTATCAATAACGCCGGAGTTCAGGGAGCTGACGATGTAAATGTCAATCTGCTTGGAACGATTGATATAACGGAAGAGTATGGAATCCATCCGGATATCAAGTCTGTACTTATGATCGGTTCTGCCTGCGTTCATACGGGATCGGAGTTCCCTGTGTATGCCGCAAGTAAGGGCGGAGTAGTGACCTACGCCAAAAACGTTGCTCTCAGGATCGCACCATACGGAGCTACCTGTAACAGTCTGGATTTCGGTGGCGTTATTACGGAGCTTAATGCTCCCGTTATCGATGATGAGAAGCTTTGGAACAAGATCATGGATCTTACTCCGCTTAAGAGATGGATGAGCGTGGAGGAGACTGCGGATTGGGCGTACTTTATGACTGTGACCAACAGATTTTGCACAGGCCAGAATATTCTTATCGACGGACTCGAAGCGGGAAATGCCACTTTTGTTTGGAAGTAGGAAACTGTCAAAGAACGAATTTTTTTTCGGATGAGATAATTGGAAAATCAAGGGGAAACTTGCGGCGCAGGTTTCCTTTTTTGATGAAAAAACTATTAAAATATTTTCAATAAGTTGTTGACAACTATTTTCAGATAGAGTAATCTATACAAGGTTAGAAAATACTAACCACCTAATTACGCGTATATAAAGGAAAAGAAAAATGATGCCACTTACATTAGCTGACCCCGGAGAAGAAAACATAATCAAAAAAGTAGGGGGATCCCCGGATGTTAAGAAACATCTTGAGGATTTAGGTTTCGTACCCGGCGGATTTGTTACCCTCGTAACAGCCGGCGGCGGAGGAAACGTTATCGTAAATGTTAAAGAATCAAGAATCGCAATAAGCCGTGAAATGGCTATGAAGATTATGGTTTAAGTAAAGACAGGAGGAGATTAAAATGACACTTAGAGATGCTAAGGTCGGGCAGACTGTTAAGGTTTTAAAGCTTAACGGAGAGGGAGCTGTCAAAAGAAGGATCATGGACATGGGCATTACAAAAGGTATCGAGGTTTATGTTCGTAAGGTTGCACCCCTTGGAGATCCAATAGAGGTAACCGTTCGCGGATATGAGCTTTCACTTAGAAAAGCCGATGGAGAGATGATTGAGGTTGAGCTTGTTTAATACATGTAAACTGCGTTTAACCTAATGTTTTAATAGAGGAGTAGAAGATGGAACTTAAAATTGCCCTTGCGGGTAACCCCAACTGTGGTAAAACCACTCTGTTTAATGCACTTACGGGTTCCAATCAGTTCGTTGGTAACTGGCCCGGAGTTACTGTAGAGAAAAAGGAAGGAAAGCTTAAAAAGCATGATGACGTTGTTATCACCGACCTTCCCGGAATCTATTCATTATCACCCTATACTCTTGAGGAGGTTGTGGCAAGAAACTATCTTGTTAATGAACGACCCGATGCGATCTTAAACCTCGTAGACGGAACAAACCTTGAGAGAAACCTTTATCTCACAACCCAGCTCATCGAGCTTGGAATTCCTGTTGTAATCGCCATCAATATGATGGATGTTGTCAGAAAAAATGGCGACAAGATCAATATTCCCGAACTTTCAAAAGAACTCGGATGCAAGATCATTGAGATCTCTGCGCTTAAGAACGAAGGAATCATGCAGGCAGCCGAAGCCGCTATCGAAGCAGCAAAGGCAAAGAAAGAGATACCTCATCATAATTTCTCAGGCCCTGTTGAGCATGCCCTTGCACATATCGAAGAGGCTTGCATCCACAACATGGATCCCGAGAAGCAAAGATGGTACGCAATCAAGATCTTCGAAAGAGACAAGAAGGTTATCGAACAGCTCGGAATCGACAATAGCATTATCGAGCATGTAGAAGATGACATTCAGGCTACAGAGAGAGAGCTTGACGATGATGCGGAGTCGATCATCACCAACGAGAGATATATCTATATCGCTGAGCTGATGAAGGGCACTTACAAAAAGAAATCTAAAGGTAAACTTACCGTATCCGACAAGATCGACAGAGTTGTAACCAACAGATGGGCAGCTCTCCCTATCTTCGGCGTAGTAATGTTTATCGTTTACTATATCTCCGTAACCACCGTGGGAACATGGGTTACGGACTGGACCAATGACGGACTCTTCGGAGACGGCTTCCACCTCTTCGGAATCGGCGTCGGCCAGTACGAAGAAGCTATTACAGACTATGCAAATGAAAATGTATGGACTGATGAAGTAGTAAGCACTGTAAGCGCTGCGGCAGACGCAGGAGTAATCGGTGCCGATGAAATCCTCGGAGCTATCGAGGATGAGGATTTTGGTGCATTTGATGAGGCTATGGGTTCATATGCCGATTCTCTTGCAGAGGAAGGATATGATATTTCCGAGGCTGTTGATGCATCCCTTGAAGAAGCTCCCGATACTTCAGAGTACGGAGTCTGGGTTCCCGGTGTTCCCGTACTTGTTGAAAGTCTCCTTGACAAGATCGGCTGCGCCGAGTGGCTTAAGAGCCTTATCTTAGACGGTATTGTCGGTGGTGTTGGTGCGGTACTCGGATTCGTTCCTCAGATGCTTGTACTTTTCATATTCCTTGCATTCCTTGAGGCCTGCGGATATATGGCGAGAGTTGCCTTCGTTATGGACCGTATCTTCAGAAAGTTCGGCCTTTCAGGAAAGTCCTTCATCCCTATGCTTATCGGATCGGGATGCGGAGTTCCCGGCGTTATGGCTTCAAGAACAATTGAGAATGAGCGCGACCGTCGTATGACTATTATGACAACGACCTTCATTCCCTGCGGAGCTAAGCTTCCCATCATCGCACTTATTTCCGCAGCACTTTTCGGAAATTCGCCCTGGATCGCACCCGCAGCATACTTTATCGGAGTAGCGGCAATCGTTATCTCAGGTATTGTACTTAAAAAGACCAAGATGTTCTCCGGTCAGCCCGCTCCTTTTGTTATGGAGCTTCCCGCATATCACTGGCCTACATTCGGCAACATAATGCGTTCAATGTGGGAGAGAGGCTGGTCCTTCATCAAGAAGGCAGGAACCGTTATCCTCCTTTCATCTATCGTTATCTGGGCAGGAAGCAGCTTCGGTATGACAGAGAGTGGATTCGGATTCTCTACCGAGCTTGAGCTTGAGGCAAGCGTTTTAGGTATTGTAGGAAACGCTATCGCGTTTATCTTCAAGCCTCTCGGATTTGGAAATATCCGTGCTACCGTTGCTACTATTATGGGACTTGTAGCTAAGGAAGAGGTTGTAGGCGTATTCGGAGTACTTGATTTTGAAGGACTTACAAAGCTTGCAGGATTCTCATTCCTCATCTTCAACCTTCTCTGCGCTCCTTGCTTCGCAGCAATCGGTGCTATAAAGAGAGAGATGAACAGCGCAAAGTGGACCTGGTTTGCAATCGGATATCAGTGCGTTTTTGCTTACGTGATATCACTTATCGTATTCCAGATCGGAAGCGCATTTACAGGCGGATTAAACGTAGTTGGACTTATCTTTGCCATCGCGTTTATCGCATTTATCGGATTTATGCTCTTTAAGCCTTATAAGGAGGCTACAGAGCTTAAGTAAGAAGGCCTATAATGAACGATTTTTTTGCTAACAATTTAGGAACCATACTGGCAGGCGCAGTTGTCCTTTTGATCGTTTTACTGATCGTTGGAAATATGATCAGAAAAAGGAAAAAGGGTGAAAAGATCATTGACTGCGGCGGACAGTGCTCATCATGCGGCGGAGGATGCAGCTCCGCGAAAAAGAGTAGTAGCGATAAAGAACTTAAATCCCAAAAAGGATACATAAGGACAGTTCTGGAAATTGATGGCATGATGTGCGGCATGTGCGAGTCACATATGAACGACTGCCTGCGGAATAATTTTGATGTAAAGACCGTTATCTCTTCACACAAAAAAGGTACTACTTCAATCCTTTCAAAAGAGCCTTTGGACGAAGAGAAAGTCAAAGCGGAAGTAGAAAAAATCGGATATAAAGTAACCGGCATTACGGTAGAAGAAGTCTAAA